>NZ_JAXBME010000003.1:300000-431901 GCF_033963835.1 Cytobacillus sp. IB215665 | reverse complement strand
CGAAGGTGGCTTAATAGCTTGTTTTGTACTCTATTTAAGACAAGGGATGCTCCATCAAATTGTACAATAATTAGTTGGAGAGGTTCACTGAGAGATAGAAAGATGTACAATGCGTCATAATCCCATTTTCTTAGATGAAAATTAGCTTAGTTTTGTTTAAATGTCTGACATTTAAAATTTGACTAATAAATAGGATTTTAACCCTGCTATCATTTTTTTATGTTGTTTTTATTTTGAAAAACAATCAATAAATAACCCACCTATTCAGGTGGGCATAATAATAAATTGGAATGTGATTATTTTAGCCAATGCTAAATTGTAAGTTAAATCAGTATTGTCATGCCAGTTAAATTACTACAGATGATATATTTTTTATCATATTCATTACTATTGTTGAAGACTTTTCTCCTGCAATTTTTTCAAAGGAATCATAAGATAATGAAGCTTGTTCATCAGCATTATCGGATATACATCTAATGATAAGAAATGGGATATCGTTTAAAAAGGCTACATGACCAATTGATGAACCCTCCATTTCTACACAAGCAGGTGAGTATGTATCGATGATTGTTTCTTTTATTTTACTACCTTCAACAAAACATTCTCCGCTAACAATTCGACCTATATGATATGTTGTCGATTTTAGTGAATCACAGGTTGTAATCGCGCAGTCTATTAGTTGTTTATTCGCATAAAATGCTTCTTGGTAAGGGAAAAGATTTTTCATTTGTGAACTTCTCACATCATGATGAGTTACATCTGACGATACAACAATGTCACAAACTTTTATATCATCTCGTAAACTACCAGCCACGCCAGTATTAATTATCGCGTCAATCTCAAACTTATCTATTAAAATCTGTGTACAAGAAGCTGCATTTACTTTGCCTACGCCACAGCGTGTGAGTATAACAGGCTGATGAAAAAGAGTTCCTTCATAAAAAGAAAAGCCTGCAATTTTGTGTTCAAAGAGGATTTCCATTTCATTTTTTATTAGGTCAATCTCAACCTGCATTGCTCCGATTATAGCTATTTTTTTCAATGACTATTCACCTCAGTTTATACTTGACGTATTTACAATATATTAAAGATTGACGTAGGATGCAAAAAATATTTAACTTCATAGATTATAAATTATAGATTGGAGCTATAAGAGTGGAGTCAAATAACATATTTAATTTATTCAAATACAATTGGCAGGTAAGAGATGAATGGTTCAATTGGTGCAAGCAATTAACTGTTGAAGAATTATTATTAGATCGTGTTGGAGGCGTTGGGAGCATTCTTTATACGTTATTTCACATTATCGAAGTTGAGTACAGTTGGATTCGTGCAATTCAAGGTGAAGAGGATAAGGTGATAGAATTTAAAAAATATTATACGCTTGAAAACATTATTTCACTTTCAGATGCTTGTCGCTCTGACATTGAGGGCATTATTGAGAAGAACTCACAATGGTTAGATGATGAACATGTTACCGTGTCGTGGGATAACGAGGAATTTACGAAGATAGAAATTTTAAATCATGTCATTGTTCATGAGATACATCATCTCGGTCAACTATCTGTTTGGGCCAGAGAGCTAAATTTAGTACCTGTTGGCGCACATTACATTGGAAGGGGGCTGAGATAAGCTAGATTTTTCACGGCTACTTAATCAAATCTCACCCCGTTCATTGAACTACTCACCACTTAGCTACGCTTGAAGTGGGAGATTCCTGCGAACACTAGCGTAACTGCAAGTTATTTAGCAGGCTCTACGGGTAGTCCCTACCCTAAAAGCAAAGCTTGTACGTTTACTCACACGCTCCCTACTTTAGCTTGGTTTTCGCAACTTCGGCGAGCGTGGGCGATGGAACGTTGAAGATTTTACGTTGCAGACGAATTCCTACAACAACCTCATATCTTCAGTTTTCAAAGAGCAATCTGTACAAGTATATTCTACCAATAGTTTTGGCTGACACCAACCGACATTCATCTCACACCTACTCATTAGGCTTTGCCCTTCTCATTCCTTGAGGTGAGAGTCTTCTGCCGGAAAAAGATAAAAACGAAAGAACTTTCTGTTCCTAGACTTACTGAATGACTACAGTTGTTTGAGATATTTCCGAACCTTACTATTTAATAATGGCTATTTTCGTAAACTTTTGTTGATTTATTCTCTTAATTTTGACTATCTGATGTAAATTATATAATTTATATAGTTTTTAGAGGAGAAATGGTGCCATATGGGTTTATTTCTATAGCGAAAAACAACTATAAATGTAAAAACAGCCTTTGATAAATACCATTATACGGTCTAGGAAACATCTAATCCTAGCTCTCGTAATAAATCAAAATAAGTTGGACATGTTTTTGAAACACATCCCGGATTATCTATCATTATCCCCTCAACACGAGAACCAATCAGTGATAGAGCCATGGCGACTCTATGGTCATCGTAAGAATGTAATAATGTTGGGGTTGGTTCTCCTGGATAGACAGTTAAACCATCTTCAAATTCTGTCACTTTAATATTTAGTTTTGAAAGAGAAGTACAAATGGCAGTTATTCGATCTGATTCATGATGTCTAATATGAGCTACTTCTTTAATGGTAATTGGTCCGTCAGCAAACGGTGCAATTGCTGCAACGGTTAATGCTTGATCTGACATCTCTTTCATACTTATTTCGAAGCCACCCTTTAACTTCGGTGGTCCTTGTAATTCGATATAATTAGCTCCTTTCGTAACCTTACAGCCCATACGAGCTAATATATCAGTTAATTGAATATCTGGCTGCTTCGTTTGATAATTGATATTTGGTATACGTATTCTGCCGTTAGTTATCGCAGCTAAAGCTAAGAAATAACTTGCTGTAGATACGTCGGGCTCTATATGAATGTGTTGAGCTACATATCTCTTTGGCTCAATTTTTATATGGCTAAGGTTTTTATCATATTGAATTTCTGCACCAAATTCTTTCATTAAATCTAATGTAATATTTACATAGGACTTTTGAACAATGTGATCTAATATTGCTATGTTAACAGTTTCTTTTGCATAAGGTGCTGCTATTAATAAGCCACTAATAAATTGACTTGATAATGCACCTGAAATTGAAATATCTCCTCCTTTCAAGCCTGATCCTTTTACCATTAGAGGATAGTATCCATCTTGTCCCAAGTATTTTATGCTAGCCTCAGTTCGTAATAGCGCATCTATTAATGGCTTTATAGGCCGCTCACTCATTCTTTTGCTAGCATGTATTTCCCAAGATCCTTTATTGGCAATCGCTAACACAGCTGGTAAAAATCTTGCAATGGTGCCAGCAGCGCCGATGTAAAGAGGTTCATTTCTTTCTGACCACGTGCCATTTAATCCTTCGATAGACACTATATCATCATTTATCGAAATACCTACCCCTAAATTACGTAATGTTTCTAGGCACCAATAAGAATCGTCGCTTTTTAGTACACCTGAAATGACAGATTTCCCAGTAGCTAAAGCACTTAAAATCAATGCTCTATTAGTAAAGCTTTTACTACCTGGGATTGTTACTATCCCATTTATGTTACCGATTTTTGGAGAAATCTTTATTACATTTGTGTCTTTTAATGAGGACCAAGGAGATCTAGCCTTCATGTCTATTAATGAGTTCTTCATATTTTGCACTCACCTCATATAATAATATTTTATCTTACACGTATGTCACTTCCCATTTTGTATATTATAATTAACTTCTAGATATAAATATAATTAATGTTATTTATAGCAATCATAGAGGTGATTTATATCATTGAGAATTTAGATTTGTATCGTGTTTTTTATATTACTGCAACAGAAAAAAGTTTTTCACTAGCAGCAAAAAAAATGTTTCTAACACAACCTAGTGTTAGTCATTCAATAAAACAATTAGAGGAGAAGTTAGATACATTGCTGTTTGTAAGGACATCAAAAGGAGTTAGGTTAACAAAAGAAGGGGAAATGTTATTTCATTTTGTAGAGCAAGCCTTTCATTTTATTGAAAAAGGTGAGAAGAAAGTTAATGAGTTAAAAAACTTAATGAGTGGAGAAATAAGTATAGGTAGCAGTGATTCTCTATGTAAACATTATTTACTTCCTCATATTAAAACGTTTACTGAGAAGTATCCACAAGTTCAAATTCAATTAAAACACGGGACGACACCTAACATCATTGAGTTGTTAAAAATAGGGAAAATTGACTTCGGGATTGTCCACTTGCCAATCGAAGATAATCAAGTGGATGTTACTGAGTTCATTAATATCCATAGCTGTTTCGTCGTAAGTTCAAAGTATAAAGAGATATTAAAAACTAAAGTATCATTTAAAGATCTTTCGACTTATCCACTTATTACATTTTCTAAAAACAGTAGTTCTAGGAAGTTTATAGAAGGCTTATTTAAAAAACATGACTTAACTTTTGAACCTGAAATTGAACTGGGGAGTGTAGATTTGCTCATTGAATGTTCCAAAATTGGTCTAGGGGTTGGGTTCGTGACTAAGGAGTTTGTTATGGAAGAGTTAGAACAAAACTTACTTTATGAAGTGAATTTACAGGAAGATATGCCGGTTAGGAAACTTGGCATCGTAACGTTAAAAAATACGCCTATTTCAACCGGCTCTAAAAAATTTATAAAATCGATGAAGTTGAAGGGATAATTAAGAGCAATCATTATAAGAGCATACAATTAAAGTGACAAATGAATGTAGTAGAGGATTGTTTCAACTATCATATAATTACATCGTTTCAGAGTTACTCATGCTATCGATCCTAACGAATTCGTCCTTACAGGGTAACATTAAAATTATGTATTGATGGAGCTAACTACATGGGTGTTAGAGGATGCATAAATCCAAGAGAAGGATGACTCTTTTTTATTAGAGGCATCCTTCTCTTCAAATTTTGCACATGTTAAATAGTTGTAAATTCAATTTGGAGTGCTTGACCATCTGAATATACTCGTAGCCTAAGTCTGTTTCGACTGTTTATGTTACCGAACCTTCTCAACATTCACACTAAACTATAAGGACGTATTTTTTGCGATGACCTAATACTTTTATAAGAGATTTGTAGTGCATATAGAACGATATATTCGTTAAGGGCATCGTAGATGTGCGTGTCACGGCATAAGGCATTTTTGCAACTGTGTAATGAGCAACACCCAGTTTCAAGTTCAAGTATGTTGGATTAGATGATCAACTGTTTAAAAAAACCACCTTAATCGATTGTAACATCACCAATACGTAAACGATTTTTCATCGTAGCAACCATGTCTTCTGTAACTAACTCAAGCGCTTTCGTACCATAGATCAAAACACCCCCATAATTAGATTGGATTCCTATACTGCTTTTGTGAAAATGAATTTGACATTAGAGTTTGTATGCTATTTCCTAAGGAATTCTCAGCATTAACTAAGTGTAATCTTTTATAGCACGTAGCGTATACATGTTAAAGTAAGTTTAGATTAAGAGATAAAAAATTTGAAGGGAGAAAAAATGATCAAATCGTTTAAAAAGAGTTATATTGTATTAATGAGCTTTTTACTCATGTTTGTTGGAGTATTATCTCCAGTATCTGCTGAGGAGTCTCAAGAAACTGTTAATTACATAGCATTGGGAGATTCATTGGCAGCTGGTATTACTCCTAATAAGGAGCTAGGGAATAGTTATGCTGACCTAATTGGTAATCAATTTATTGAAGAAGGTATTATAGACACATTTACGAAAGAATTTAGTTTTCCAGGTTATACTTCACAGGATGTACTAGATAATCTCGAAAATGAATCACTTAAAGAAAAGTTAGCAGAAGCAAATCTTGTTACAATATCTGCTGGTGCGAATGATTTATTACAACTTGTAGAAATTAATACAGATACGAGGGAGATTAGTATAGATCCAGCTGTTGTACCGCCTGCTCTTGCCAGCATTCGTTCAAATATGTCTAATATTATTTCTAAAGTAAATGAGCTAAGCCCTGAAGCTGAGATTTATATTATGGGTTATTATTTTCCTTATCCACATGCTTCGGATGAACAGAAGGCTCAGCTTATAGAACTGAGTAAGACATTAAATGAAACACTTGAATCAATAGTGCAGAATGAAAATGCATTTTTTATACCAGTATTTGATAGCTTTGGGACAGATGCTACACATTTAATTCCTAATCCATTAGACGTACATCCGACTGAAGAAGGGTATCAATTAATGGCTGATGCTTTTTTTGAGTATTATAATTCAGTTGAAGATACACCTCCTAATGCCCCTGAATATGTTGATGTACCAGAAGCTCATTGGGCATATGAAAAGATCATGACATTAGCCAATGCGGGCTTGTTAGTTGGGTTACCTGAAGGTGAGTTTCAGCCTGATAGGGGTGTGACGCGTGCCGAAGCAGCATTTATCCTTGCCAATGCCATTCCACTTACAGAAAATATACCTGCTAACCCTGGGTTTACAGACATTTCAGAAGACCATCCTGCATATTATGCAATCGCCAAACTAACTGAAATGGGGATATTCGTCAAGGCAAATACATTTAATCCTGATGGCACCTTAACAAGGTCACAGATGTCAAAAATCATTACGTTATTGTTTCAGTTAGAAGGAGGTGGTACATCATCGTTTATAGATATTTCGTCTGACCACTGGGCAGCTGATTACATCGACGCACTTGCAACAAACGGTATTGTAGGAGGATATTCAGACGGTACATTTAAACCGAATGGTGATACGACAAGAGCTCAGCTTGCTGTTGTTGTATGTAATACATTACAAGCATTAGATCAATTACCTTAAAACTATTCTTGGCTACTACAAGAGGACGACCTATTAATAAGTCGTCCTCTGTTTTTTTATTAACATCTGTTGTTAAATAGTTGTTAATTCTTTATTGAGTGCTTGATCAACTGAAATGTACTCGTATCCTAAGTCTGTTGCGACTGCTTCATATGTTACTGAACCGTTCGCAACATTCACACCAAGCTTTAAGGACATATTATCTGCGATTGCTTTTCCAACGCCTTTATTAGCGATTTGTAATGCATATGGAACTGTTACATTCGTTAATGCGATCGTAGATGTGCGCGGTACAGCACCAGGCATGTTTGCAACTGCATAGTGGACAACGCCATGTTTCGTATATGTTGGATTATCATGTGTTGTAATATGATCAACTGTTTCAAAAATCCCACCTTGATCAATCGCAACATCAACAATAACAGAACCAGGTTTCATCGTAGCAACCATGTCTTCTGTAACTAGTTTGGGAGCTTTCGCACCAGGGATCAAAACAGCCCCGATAACTAGATCGGATGCCCTTACTGCTTCCGCAATATTTAACGGATTTGACATTAAAGTTTGTATGCTATTTCCGAACAGGTCATCCAATTGGCGAAGACGTTCTGGACTTAAATCAATTATCGTTACATCAGCACCAAGTCCAGCAGCAATTTTTGCCGCATTTGTACCAACTACGCCACCACCTATGACAGTAACTTTTCCGCGTGAAACACCTGGAACTCCACCAAGGAGAATACCTTTTCCGCCTTTCGGTTTTTCTAAGAATTGCGCACCTATTTGTGAGCTCATGCGACCAGCAACCTCACTCATTGGTGTTAATAACGGTAATGTACGATTTACTTCAACTGTTTCATAAGCAATCGCTGTTACTTTTTTATCAACAAGAGCTCGTGCGAGTTCTGGTTCAGCTGCAAGGTGAAGGTATGTGAATAAGATTAAACCTTCGCGAAAGTAATTGTATTCAGATGGCAGTGGTTCTTTGACTTTCATAATCATATCTGCACTGTCCCATACCTTAAGAGCAGAATCAATTATTTGTGCACCAGATGCTTTGTAATCTTCATTTGTGAATCCGCTTCCAACGCCTGCATTCATTTCAACTAATACACTATGCCCAGCATTCGTTAATGCTACAACTCCAGCTGGAGTGATGGCAACACGGTTCTCATTGTTTTTAATCTCCTTAGGTACCCCTATAATCATCCTTTTATCCCCCTTGATAAATGTCACTAAATAACATGATCATATATTTAAGGTTAGTATAAATGTAAAAAAATATTTTTTCTTTGTGTAAAAACAAAAATGTAAAATTGACCATTTGTGGATTTCCACAAATGATATAGGTCTGCCCCTCACTACTTTTAAAACGTTCGAGTATTGAGGGGCAGACCCTTACATTAAGCGGCTTAATTTCATTTCGATATAGAGGGTAAGTTTTTGGTTGGGGTCCTTTAGATTTATACCACCAACCGCTGAAATACGTTTTAATCGGTAAGATAATGTGTTGACGTGAATATGGAGATGTTTTGCTGTTTCATTAATATTCCCGTCAAAATCTAAATAAGCTTCTAATGTCTGAAGTAAATGGTTATTTTGTTGGCGATCATATTCTACAAGCTTGTTTATTGAATGATTCTCAATACCATCCTTACGTTTCTTTTCTAATAAAATATCGAAGTATTGATAGATGCCAATATCCTGGTAACTTAAAATATTATTCATTTCATTAGGATAACGTTCCTTTAGATCAAGTACATTTAACGCTTCTTTATAGCTAGTTTCAACTTTTTCATACTTATCATAGACTTGTCCTGCGCTTCCAATAATATTTGTGACGTTGAAGCGTTCTTTCATTCGTTTTATAAAAAGTTCGATAAAGTTAGTCAGTTCATGTTTTTGCTCGTTGTTCTCTTCTTTAGGTGATGTGAATAATATTAATTTATTATAATCAATAGTGTAAAAAATAATTTTTACCCGTTGTGATGTAGTTAAAATATATGTAATGTTTTTTTCTATATTATGATCAATACTACTTTCAAATTGAAAGACGATGATTGAAAATAATTTAGGAGGATTTAGTTGTAATTGATAGAACTCTTTATCGATTTCATCCTTTGATAACATATGACCAGTTAATAATTTCCAATAAAATTCTTGATAGCCCTCTTTGTTTTGTTGCTTACGAATTTGGAGCTGTAACAGATGATTCTTTGCTAATTGTGCTATTTTTTGTAAATAAACCAAGTCATCTTCAGCTAGGGGATTCTCTACTTCTAATGCCCAAATAAAGCCTAATACTTCTTTGTTTTTGCGAATCGAAATTGCGACACGCGACCCTAAACCGACTTCACTGATACTTTTAACACGCAGCGGTTCGTCCCGTGCTAATAAAGCAGGAATTACACCGTTTTTCCATAGACTGTTAATAATTTTTTCAGGAACTCTTCTTCCAATGATTGTCTTGATTCTTGCAGGGTCTGTTCGTTCATCATGTGTACTATAAGCTATTAATCGGTGGTTAGCATCCTCAATGGTTATAGGGCATTGAAGTACGTCACTTATATGATCAACGAACGATTCCATATCACCTAGTACACCTTTATATGAATGGTTTTTAGAAGAATAACCTGTCATACAATCGCTCCTATTCATAATATTTCTCATTTGATTTCATATGGAAAAGCAGTATGCCTTAAATATAACTAAAGCTAATGAAATATTATGTTATTTGCATATATTTTAATTGATTAGAAGGATTAATTCTATGTGTAGTCAAAATAAAATATAACAAAGTGAAAATTACGCCAAGGGGATGTTATGATGCACGTTGCAACCTTTACTTATTCAGCAACCGATAGTGAGCAGATTTATGCTAAAAAATGGATTCCTGAATTATCCGAGTACCGAAGAGGAATTGTCCAAATTGCACATGGTATGGCAGAACATATCGGTAGGTATGATAAATTTGCTCAAGCACTCGTCAATGAGGGATATATTGTTTATGGTAATGATCATCGAGGTCATGGACATACTGCAAATAATGAAGAGGACATTGGATATTTTGCAGATAGAAACGGCTTTGATTTAGTTGTAGACGACATGTTTCAACTCACTAACCTGATCAAGGAACAGCATGAACAACTGCCAATATTTTTATTTGGTCACAGCATGGGATCGTTTTTATCTAGAAGATTTATACAATTACATGGTGAAGAGATCACCGGTGTAATACTTTCTGGGACAGGCGGAGACCCAGGAATCTTGGGGAAAATTGGGGCGAGATTAGCAAAAAATGAAATGATTAAGAAAGGACGGCGTCATCGTAGCAAGCGGTTAGATAAACTGTCTTTTGGTAGCTATAATAAATCATTTAAACCGAAACGAACTGATTTTGATTGGCTATCACGGAATCAACAAGAAGTAGATAAATATGTCGACGACGCTTTATGTGGTGAAGTATTTACTTCTAGTTTCTTTTATGATTTATTTACAGGCCTTGAGGTCATTCATAAAAGGGAAAATATTTTAAGAATACGAAAAGATTTACCGATATACTTATTTTCGGGTACAAAAGATCCCGTGGGTAATTTTTCGAAAGGTGTATCGAAAGTATATGAAGCGTATAAGGCGGCAGGTATTGAAGACGTTACTTGTAAGTTATATAAAGATGGACGGCACGAAATGTTGAATGAAATAAACCGGGATGAGGTGTATGAAGATATTATTACATGGCTTACAAATCATACTTGAATTAAGTTTTAAGTAGTATCTAAATACCTACTGCAAATAAAGAAGAATACCAAGCTTCTTTACAAGTAGAAAAGGTGTCACGGAACAATGGTTATAAGGGTTTTTTATTACCCTTAGTATGAAAAACACCATTGAATGCGAATACACCTTTAGCAAAAAAAGGTGTATATAGCTAGCTTTGCTTTAATGTTAGCTATCTGCTCTATACGTTTTTCAATCAGGTGGAGTAAGTCTCCACCTGACTTCTTATGTTTCAGCTTTTGGTTAAGAAGCTGGGTTGATGATGAAAAATGACCTTACATTATGAATGCTAATATGTATATCTATATTATTTCTTTTGAATAAGACCTAGACCAATTCCTGTAGGGTCTACTAAATAAGCGAGGTAATACTCATCAAATTCCATCTTATCTCTTACGACCATTGCACCGTTTTCTTTTGCTTTGGAAATAGCATCGTCAATCGCTTCAACTTCAATTTGTATACGTGTTCCGTGAGGATAATCATTTGGGCCTTTTGCAATCCCCCCACTTATTCCTTCATTTGCTTCTTCACTAGTCGAAACAGCGTGATACCCCCATTGTGGTGCAGCAATTTCCCAACCGAATACATTAGCATAAAATGCCTTGGCTTTTTCAGGATCTTGACTATTTAACTCAAATCCAATTACTTTGCCAGTTAGTTTTTTCTTCAAAACCTCACCCCTGTATGAATTCAATAAAGTTTACAGTAGTTCTATAGTGTGTTGGAATTAATAATACCATAAATTTCTAATTTTAAGTTAATTGGGTTTGTTAGTTTTATACTCTTAAAGCATAATTTACTGCTAATTGTACTAAACTAGGTCAGTAAGGTGCTTTTTTGATATGTATAGTAGTTAAAACCAACTATAGATAACATAAATAAGTAGTTCATATTGGAAATGATTAATTATAATCCAACTGAACTACTTAATGTTAAGGTATTTGTTCTTATTTAGATAATCTAGCTTCTACTAAATCTTCAAGCGTAGTTTTTATGACGGCTACAATTGGTACTGCAATGAACATCCCTATTACACCAAATGTACCACCACCGATTATAATAGCTAAAATGATCCATACTGGGCTTAAACCAACCTTATCTCCTAAAATTTTTGGTCCTAAATAGTAACCATCAAATTGCTGAAGTGCAAAGATGAAAATGGCTACCCATAGTGCTTGGATTGGATCACTAAATAATGTAATGATAACAGCTGGTACCATTCCAATAAATGGACCAAAATATGGAATCATATTAGTAATACCTACAATTAAGCTGATTAATAGTGCGTACGGTACATTTAATATTAAAAGACCTATAAAACATAATATTCCTATAATAAGGGAGTCTAACAATTTTCCAACTAGAAACTTTGAGAAAACTTCATCTAAATGACTGAAAAATTGTAGAACAGATTTCGCATAGCGTTCAGAGAGTAATGCTTTAACCAATTTTTTTGCTCCGGCACCAAAAGCCTCTTTGTCTTTTAGCATATAGATCGAAATAATAATTCCTATTAAAATATTGAAAGCTGTGGATGTAAGGGATATTAACCAGTCAGCAAGCTTATTTAAAAACAAACTAGTATATTCTCCAATTTTCAAAAATAGATCATTAGTATATGTATTTACATTTGACGTAATACCGTATTTTTCTAACAGTTCATTCTCAACGATATATTTTGTTATCCATTTGTTTGTATCTTCTATATACTTAGGTAGGTTGCTAATTAGGTTACCTATATTATCAATAATAATTGGCGTTATAAAAGTGAAGATTAAGCCTATAAATGAAAAGAATAACAAATAAACAGTAGTAATACTTATAATGCGGTTTACTTTGAACTTTCCTTCAAAATAATCAACTAGCGCCTTTAATAAATAAGCAATTCCAAAGGCGACAAAAAATGGAGAGAGTAACGATAAAAATGAAGAGACCGTCAGCTTCACCAATTCATAATTATCTACAAATTTCCATAATACTAATGCTGCGAATAAAAACAGCAAATATTGATACCACTTACGATCCTTCAATGCACAAATCTCCCTACAATTATTTTATGTACTTCTATATTAGACTGTTTTATCGCAATAGTCCATTTATCTGCTAAACTACATGTACAAAGTTGTTTTTGCATAAATTGTAACTTTTTACTAAAGTGTAAACACGATTACATTAAGCATTCGTAATATCATTGCTACCATCAAATAAGATGTAAGAATCAAGACTTATCTTACGTTTCGTTTTCAGTTAAATAGAAAAGATCCTTTTATAAACTTAAACAGTGTAAATAATTGAGAATATTTTCGTGCTAATAAATATACTTATTTTACTATTAAAATTCATGCAGTGTTTATTATAAAAATGACAATCGAATACCAGTAAGAAAATGGAACTAAGTTATTAAAGTAACCTAATGTATTCGACTTAAAAAAAGTTAAAGGATTAAAACAGCAACATGACGAATATTATTAAACTTAGTAGAATGGGGGGATACGAAATAAAACAGGATGTAGTTAGTTTCTATAATCAAGTGGCATGGAATGAGAAAGCTTACGAAGCTTGGTCTGCAAGATATGGCACACCGAAAGAGTACGCTTTGCAGTTAAAGAAAAATCCAAAAAATAAAGTATCTCACTACTTAAGATTTATGGGTGATGTAAAAGGTAAAAAGCTAGCAAATTTATTAGGATCTAAAGGTAATAAAGCTGTGTGTTTTGCATTATTAGGCGCTGAAGTAACCGTTGTTGATATTTCAGAAGAAAATAAAAAATATGCAGTAGAGTTGGCACACGAAGCTAATGTGAACATCGAGTACATCGTTTCAGATGTATTAGCAATTCCAGATGAAAAAAAGCTAGCAGAGTACGATTTTATTTTGCTAGAATTAGGAGTGCTGCACTATTTCATTGATATAACCTTTATTTAAGCTTGTCTTCCAATCACTTAAACATGGGGGGAAGTTGATAATTAGAGACTATCACCCAGTCGTATCGAAGTTGATTCAATGAGAAAATAAACTGAAAGCTGCGGGAGATTATTTTCAAGAAGAAGTAATAGACGAAGATGTTGCATATCGGATCTTATTACCTGAAGATCATCGTAATACGTTAAATAAAGTGAAAATTCGCAGGTGGAATATAGGAGAAGTCGTGACAGCTGTCTCACAAGCTGGCTTCATAATAAACTGTTTAGAAGAAGAAAAGGGAATCAAGTGGGCGATGCCATACGATTCAGATGATGGAATTGAAAATAGGATTCCGGGATTATTCACTTTAGTAGCTTCTAAACAAAATATTAAAGAATTTTGAAACTATTCTTGCATAAGATCGTATTATTAATTAGGCAGCCTAAAGAAAGGAGGAAAAAATGATGGAGGTTTTGGGATATCCCTTACAAACTATTTATTTGTATTGTTTAATAGGTGGAGGCATATTAACGGTTATTTATATTTTATTTGGTGATATTCTTGATGGAATATTGGATGTTGATCCCGGAGGATATTTAAATCCATCTTTGTTGTTATCATTTTTCACTATTTTTAGTGCGGCAGGATACTTATTAGAAAGGTTAACTTCCCTTACAAGTATTGTTTCAGCAATTATATCTTTTGTTACGGCTCTTGTTTGTTCAATTATTTTGCATTTATTTGTTTTTGTACCATTAAAGTCAGCTGAAAGTTCAATTACTATATCTGAAGACGATTTAAAGGGGAGAATTGGTAAAGTTATTATTTCAATTCCAAAAGGTGGCTATGGGGAGGTAATTTTGGAAGGTAAGAGTGGCAATATTGCAAAATCTGCACAGAGCTTTGATGAACAGCCGATTGCTTCTGAACAACAAGTCATTATCATTGATGTCAAATCCGGTGTATTACAAGTAGCACCTTATGAGGAAAATTATGAGTTTTAAAAATAAATTTATTGTAAGATAGAGAATAATAGAGGAGGAGATAAAATGAGTGGTCTTAGCACAATATTTATCGTAATAGGAGTTGTAGTGTTATTAATTCTTGCTTTAATTGCTGTATTTGTTAGCAGATACAGAACAGTTGGCCCAGATGAAGCACTAATCGTTACTGGAAGCTACTTAGGGAGCAAAAATGTTAATGTCGATGAAGGTGGCAATAAAATAAAAATAGTCCGTGGTGGAGGTACATTTGTATTACCAGTATTCCAACAATCCGAACCGCTAAGTTTGTTATCTAGTAAACTAGATGTGCAAACACCTGAAGTATATACAGAACAAGGTGTTCCTGTTATGGCAGATGGTACAGCGATTATTAAGATTGGAAGCACAATTGGCGAAATTGCAACAGCAGCAGAGCAGTTTCTTGGGAAAACAAAGGATGCACTTCAAAATGAAGCGCGAGAAGTATTAGAAGGACATCTTCGTTCTATACTAGGATCAATGACTGTAGAAGAAATTTATAAGAATCGGGAAAAATTCTCTCAAGAGGTACAACGGGTAGCATCTCAAGACTTAGCAAAAATGGGTTTAGTTATCGTATCATTTACGATTAAAGATGTGCGCGATAAAAACGGCTACTTAGAATCATTAGGTAAACCTCGTATTGCACAAGTAAAACGTGATGCTGACATCGCGACGGCAGAAGCAGACAAAGAAACACGCATTAAGCGTGCTGAAGCGGATAAAGATGCTCAGAAAGCTGAATTAGAACGTGCAACAGAAATTGCTGAAGCAGAAAAAGAAAATCAAATGAATATTGCTGATTACCGTAGAGAGCAGGATATTGCGAAAGCACGAGCTGACCAAGCGTATCATTTAGAGGAAGCACGTGCTAGACAGGAAGTTACAGAACAACAAATGCAAATTAGAATTATAGAGCGCCAAAAGCAAATTGAGCTTGAAGAAAAAGAAATTACACGTCGAGAAAAGCAATATGATTCTGAGGTGAAAAAGAAAGCAGATGCTGATCGCTATGCTGTTGAGCAGTCAGCAGAAGCGGAAAAAGCTCAACAAATTGCACAAGCAGATGCACAAAAGTACCGTATTGAAGCGATGGCTAGAGCGGAAGCGGAAAAAGTACGAATTGACGGTGTTGCAAAAGCAGATGCAGAACGTGCACAAGGGGAAGCAGAAGCGGAAGTTACACGTCTTAAAGGTCTTGCAGAAGCAGAAGCGAAACAAAAAATTGCTGAAGCATTTGAGTTGTACGGCCAAGCAGCAACACTTGATATGATTATTAGCATGCTTCCACAATATGCGAAGGAAGTTGCAAGTCCATTATCAAATATTGATAAAATCACTGTCGTTGACACAGGTAGTGGAGAAAATGGTGGTGCCAACAAAGTAACAGGCTATGCTACAGATTTGATGTCAACACTACAGGAATCCCTAAAGGCTTCTTCTGGCATCGATGTCAAAGACTTAATTGAGAATTTCTCAGGAAAAGGAAATATAAAAAATAGTTTAGACGAATTAAAAGAAGAATTTGTAAAAGAGCCTATTTTGGTTGAAGGAAAGTCGAAAGATCTAGTGACAAGTGAACAACAATAATATTGATTTGACAGACAAATAAATAATTATAAAAAAAGGAAATTGACATATTATCAACGGTATGTCAATTTCTTTTTTGTCGTGTGTTTATGAATGAGTACATCATGAATCGTTTGTTACATATATACAGAAACTTAACTAGTTGTTCTCACTCTAAAGCAACAGAATTAATATGAACATTTAGAAAAAGTAAATAGATAAGCTGGCTTCTTTATAACAACTTTTGATATAAAGGTAATTTTGAAAGAAAACTATTACAAGTTAACGATCGACTATTTTGTCATCATCAATCTATACTTTGTGTTCAAAATCATGCGTTTGAAGATGTTGTATACTGTTGTCATCGTTTTGTAGAAAAAATACTACTAACTTTAGTTGGAAACTTGTTTATTTCTATGGACGAAACACGACCATCAAAGTTTAAACAAATTCTATTTGTGAAAAAAGAAATACATTTGCGTTAATTTCACAGATCTAACACAATTTTATTGTAAAATGACTGTTAGATATTTTTTACATAATAAAATTGGTAATAATGGACTTATCAATGATAGAAGGGGAGATAAATTAAATAATGAAGAAGTTACTTGTAATGGTTTTAATGTTAATCATTGGGTTAGTTGGTTGCTCTAAAACAGAAGAACCACCTGTACAATTGGAATTGATTGAGGTAGTAATTCAAACGAAGCCAGATATAATTAATCCACAGGATGAAGTTGAAATATCCGCAACAGTAACACAAGGAGAAGGTTTTGTTAATGATGCTGATAGTGTGACTTTTGAAATTAAAAAAATGGGTGAAGAGGAATCAGAGGAAGTAGAAGGAAAGCTCAAAGGAGACGGGGTTTATTTTATTAACAAAACCTTTGCAGAAGCAGGTGTTTATGCTGTTACAGCACACGTTACAGCAAGAGGATTACATACAATGCCCACAGAAGATATAACAGTCGGTTCTGCTGATGTTCAGCAAGAGAGTGAAAGCGTAATGAATAATGACTCAAATGAGAGTATGGATATGAAAGATGAAGATAGTCATGAGAACATGGAAAGTGAATCTAGCGAGCATGAAGAAGCAAATCATGGGGAAGGGCTCAAAATTCATTTTATGTCAATGGATAATGTGAAATTAAATACTGAAGTAGCATTAATCGCTCACCTCCAGGTAGATAATAGCTCATTATCTAAAGCTGAGGTTCAGTTTGAAGTTTGGCAGGACGGACAGGAAAAGCATGATTATATTGACGCTATTGAAGGCAATGCAGGAGAATATAAGGTGCTAAAAACCTTTGAAAAAATCGGTGAATATAATGTGACTGTCCATATGAAAAAAGATGAGCTCCATGACCATATAGAAGAAACAATTCAAGTAATAGAATAACACGTTGAGTAGGCTATAAACGAATGGTTTGTAGCCTTTTCTATTCCCAACTATTTCACCGCTTTAAAACATTGGGGGATTGACACTAAAAATTTATTTGAACTTTTTTATAGGTTTGTGCGTACTATGTTTGATTAGTATTTTATTTGGAGTTTATGGGCTATGAGGTGGTGAACAATTTGATTACAAAAACAAAGTATGTGTTAGTTTTCATTATTGTTTGTTTTCAACTTCTCGGATATGTCTACCTATTTATCAATGTGAAAATAGCTCTACTTCTTTTAGGTAGCGCGTTTGTAATTTTTTTGTTGTTATTCATTTTGTTATTTATTGACCGTTTAAAAGAGAAGAAGGAGGAAGATCAAGATGATCTTAGTAACTACTGATTTTGTCCCAGGGAAAGAGATTAAACAATTAATAGGATTTGTTAGAGGAAATACTGTGCAAACGAAGCACATTGGTAAAGATATCATGGCAGGGCTTAAGACACTTGTTGGAGGAGAAATTAAAGAATATACAGAAGTCATGGATGAGGCTCGGCAGCGAGCGATTAGCAGGATGGTAGAAGATGCGAAAAGTAAAGGGGCGAATGCCATTATATGTTTACGCTTAGAAACCTCTAATGTGATGACAGGTGCATCTGAAATCATAGCATTTGGAACAGCTGTAGTAGTTGAATAGTTTGTTTATTTCGTGAAATATGTTGCTTTTACTATATTAGCACAGTTTCATCAGGGTTTATGAATCTCCTTCGTTATAAAGAGAATTAGGTGCTATGATATTCCTTTTGTGAAAAAGCAGTTATTCAATTAACTGTTGCTTTTCTTAAAATGATCTAAACACAAATATAACTAAATTTCAGGGTATCTCTTTTTCTCGAAAGACTATAAAAAATTCTATACGTTTTAAAAAGCTGAGAGTCATGTTATTCACTTAACTGTCATATATATTAATTGAGAAATCTAGTACATGTGTTATACTATGAAAAGGAATAACTAAAGGCTCTCTTCGGAAACTTTGTAGTGAACTATGAGACAGCCTAACTAAATATATTAACACTAGGGGAGTCTGATTGAAGACTGAGATGGAATCTTGTTTCCAGACCCTTTGAACCTGATCTGGCTGACACCAGCGTAGGGAAGTGGACAACATGTGATAATGACTTTGTCTTCATGCTTAATTTATGAATTAGGTATGAGACATATTATTCATGAATTGGATTAATAACGTCAAATATTCATGCATTCGATACATGTAAACCCACTCTTACGCAAGAGTGGGTTTTTTAGTTGCTTATGTTTATGACTGTTGAAGGCTACATGTACATTTCAATATTGTTATTTTCTTATTTGACGATCGCGTCTTTTGAGATAGGGCACTAATTATAGTATATGGGTAATTCTCAATATCGATGAGCTGTTTGGATTGCTGAGTAAATTTACGTTAGTACATCTCTCATCTTTATATGTGCGACCGTTTATTAGGGAGTAATGTCTAGAGCTGAATAAACTAAGCTCAAATACTTGACTAAATTTATTTACAAGGAGGTCTTATGGCAAACAAAGAGCTACATATTGTTTCAACTGGGATACAATCAATCAACACGTTTGTTTCGATTATTAGTGAGATTCATCCTTTTGCAACTGCTATACACTTACGTGAAAAACAAATGTCAGCGAGAGACTTATATCAAATGATTAATCAACTAATACAACGAAGTGTACCACTTAATAAGATAGTCATAAATGACCGAATTGATGTTGCTTCAGTTGCTGAAGTTGGTGGTGTTCAGCTAGCATATCATAGCTTATCGGTAAGCGATGTGAAAAGGGTATTTCCAAAGCTTCGCATAGGGAAGTCTGTTCATTCATTAGAAGAGGCTGTTGAAGCAGAACTGCAAGGGGCTGATTATGTGATGTATGGTCATATTTATCCTACCTCCTCCAAAAAAGGAGTGATAGCTAAAGGGGTTGATAGTGTCAAAGAATTTAAAAAACAGCTATCGATACCTTTAATCGCCATTGGAGGAATTAAACCAATTCATATTCCTGAACTGATAGATAGAGGAGTAGATGGAGTGGCAGTATTGTCAGGTGTATTATTAGCCCAAACGCCTATAGAAGCAGTAAAAGAATATTCAAAAATGTTATCGAAAGAGATGATTACATGAAGAAAACGTATGATGCCATCGTTATTGGTGGGGGCATAAATGGTGGTTCAATCGCTTATCATCTAGCAAAGCGAGGGCACCATGTGCTGGTCATTGAGAAAGATCAATTAGGTAGTAAATCTTCTGGTGCTGCTGCAGGGATGTTAGCAGCTCAAGCGGAATTAACTGAGGATGGGCCATTGTTTCAATTAGCTAAAAAAAGCAGGAGCATGTTTCCTACAACGATCGAGGAATTAGAAAGCAAATCGAACGTCCATATTGGATATGTGAACAAAGGAATGCTCAAGATTGCAATAAGTGAAGAAGAGGAGCAGCAATTAAAACAAATTATTCAACTGCAAAAAAATATTGGAGAACAAACTGAATATTTAACATCTGAAGAAGTGAGAGCAAATGAACCTTCACTGTCTTCAATTGTCAGAGGAGCTATGAGTATACCTAAAGATGGTCAAGTGTCTGCTTATGATTTAACGATTGCATTTTTTAGGGCAGCAAGGGTGCTAGGAGCTATGATCAAAGAGGAAACGAATGTTTATTCATTAATCATAAAAAACGATAAAATCCAAGGTGTTGTTACAAACGAGGGTGAATTCCATTCCGAAAGGGTTATTGTAGCTAGCGGTGCTTGGACGGACATGGTTATCAAGCAAACTGGGTTGTCATTGCCTAGCTATCCGGTAAAAGGGGAATGTTTATCTGTCAAGACTGACAAACCTTTGTTAACACAAACAATCTTTTCTCACCATTGTTACCTAGTTCCAAAAAAGGGTGGAAGAATAATTATTGGAGCAACAATGTACCCAAATACTTTCAATACGACAGTATCTACGGGTTCCATTTGTAGTCTAATAGAAAAAGCTTCGATCATTTTACCAGAAATCATCAACACTCAATTTGAAAAAGCATGGTCAGGCATTCGTCCTCAAACTCATGATGGTATGCCTTTATTAGGGGAGCATCCACATGTGATGGGCTTAATTATAGCTACAGGGCATTATCGAAATGGGATTTTGTTAGCCCCTATAACTGGCAAAGTTACTGCTGATTTAGTTGAAGGAATCGACCATGATTATGAGTTAATGCAGCATTTTCGAATTGATCGTTAAATGCTTGGTTTTTTAAATGTAGGTTCTTTTTCCGTATGCTTTGTTGTTGAGATATACAGCTAGCTTACGTAAACAGATTGGATGTTGTACGCCAATCAACAACGGTTTTAGAAAATATGAAAATAACAATCTATGATTAGACAATGTTGTTAGAGAAAGGAGTGTGAGAATGAAGTTATTTATTAATGGTGATCGGGTTGATGTACCTGATACTTTAGAAAATATATCAGATGTACTCGCCCACTTCGAGCTTGAGGATAACATTGTTATTGTTGAAATAAACTCTACTATTTTACAAAAGCAGGATCATAAAGATACACAAGTAAATGATAATGACAGAATTGAGATTGTACATTTTGTAGGAGGCGGTTAATATGTTAAAAATTGGACCATATGAATTTTCATCACGTTTATTTTTAGGAACAGGTAAATATTCTAGTTTTGAAGTACAAAAGGATGCTGTTGATGTATCGAATACAGAGGTGTTAACTTTTGCAGTTCGAAGAATGAATATTTATGAAAAAAGTCAACCTAATTTTTTAGAACAGTTAGACGTTAGTAAATATAAGTTATTACCAAATACGGCTGGCGCAGCAACTGCTGAAGAAGCTGTTCGGATTGCAAAGCTAGCAAAAGCTTCTGGTCTTTGTGATATGATAAAAGTAGAAGTAATTGGAGATTCAAAAACGTTGCTACCAGACCCAATAGAAACATTTAAAGCATCTGAACAATTACTTGAGGAAGGCTTTATTGTCTTGCCTTATACGTCTGATGATGTTGTACTAGCAAGAAAATTACAGGAGTTAGGCTGTCATGCAATTATGCCAGGTGCATCACCGATTGGCTCTGGACAAGGTATTATCAATCCGTTAAATTTAAGCTTTATTATTGAACAGGCAACGGTTCCAGTAATCGTAGATGCAGGAATCGGTAGTCCGACAGATGCAAGCTTAGCAATGGAGTTAGGTGCTGACGGCGTATTGTTGAATACAGCAGTATCTGGTGCAAATGACCCGGTTAAGATGGCACAAGCAATGAAGCTGGGGATTGATGCAGGACGGTTAGGTTATGAGGCGGGGCGTATACCAAAAAAACGATATGCTACTGCTAGCAGTCCGATGGAAGGAATGAGCATTGGTTGAGTGAACGTTATTCACGACAACAATTATTTTTACCGATTGGCGAAACAGGTCAACAAAAAATCTCCAACAAGCATGTACTCCTTATAGGGGCTGGAGCATTAGGAACAGGCAATGCTGAAGCCCTCGTACGAGCAGGGGTTGGAAAATTAACAATCGTTGATAGGGATTATGTTGAATGGAGCAATTTACAAAGACAACAACTTTATAGTGAAATAGATGCACAAGAGAGAATACCTAAGGCTGTTGCAGCAAAAAGCCGATTGCAAGCGATAAATTCACATGTGGAAATTAATGCACATGTTGCAGATGTGTCTGTACAAGAAATGGAAGAATTGGTTTTAGGAGTAGATCTCATCCTTGATGCAACGGATAATTTCGATACGAGATTGCTAATAAATGATATTTCGCAAAAATACGAAATTCCGTGGATATATGGTGCTTGTGTTGGGAGCTATGGGATTAGCTATACAATTGTCCCTGGCATCACTCCATGTTTACATTGTTTACTGGAAACAGTCCCTTTAGGAGGGATGACATGTGATACTGCTGGAATAATTAGTCCAGCAGTTCAAATGGTGGTCGCATATCAGACATCTGAAGCTTTAAAGATATTAGTCGAAGACTGGGCTGCATTAAGAAAAAAGCTAGTATCTTTTGATCTTTGGAAAAATCAACATTCAGCAATTAGTGTTGATAGAGTAAAGAAGACTGAATGTTCATCTTGTGGTGAAGGTAGAACCTATCCATTTTTATCTTACGAAAATCAAACGAAATCAGCCATTCTTTGTGGTAGAGATGCGGTACAAATTCGACCACCCAAAAAAATTGATCGAGATTTGGAAAAAGTAGCTGAGCTACTGAAATCTCAAGGTGGTACGGTCGAGCGTAATCCATATTTAGTTGCATTTGAGACAGGTCAACATCGGCTCGTTATTTTTAAAGACGGTCGTGTTCTTGTCCATGGCACAAAGGAAATATCAGAGGCAAGGTCGTTATATCACAAATATTTAGGATGAAAACTTGTAATGAAATGAAGAACGCTCATTGCCAATACAGTTAAACAACATACTGTTTTGCCTTGATTTGCCTTGAGTGTTGTTTTTAGCGATAAGCAAAGCATTGTTACTTCTTTCAAATGAGGATGTATAAACCTCAAATAGCTGCTCTAATTTAGTATCGATAACAAAATTTATGAAATGAGCTAAATAATATAGTGTATGTTCAAAAAGTCCTACTTATCGATGAGCCAAGAAATCATCGTGAGCTAATATCTTTGAACATCCTAGAAAAGTTGGAGATGGAACAAATGAATGTATATAAAGCATTAACCATTGCTGGATCTGATAGCGGAGGTGGAGCTGGGATTCAAGCCGATTTAAAAACATTTCAAGAGCTTGATGTGTTTGGTATGTCTGCTATTACAGCAGTGACCGCACAAAATACTCTCGGTGTTCAAGGGGTCTTCCCATTAACAGTAGAAGCTACGATTCAACAAATAGACTCTATCGCTATCGATTTAGCTCCAGACGCCATAAAAACTGGCATGCTATTTTCAAGTGAATTAATCAAAGCGGTAGCTAATAAAATTTCTGAATATAGATGGCAACATGTAATTGTTGACCCAGTAATGGTTGCAAAGGGTGGTGCCGCCTTGCTTCAAGAAGAAGCGGTTACGACTCTTAAGAAGTACTTAATCCCATTAGCATATGTTATTACTCCGAATATCCCTGAAGCAGAAATAATTGCAGGCATAAAGATAAACAATTTGGATGATCGACAAAACGCTGCAAAAATGATTTATGAACTAGGGGCACAGAATGTAATCATTAAAGGTGGTCATGACGAAGAAGATATTGTTGTAGACCTATTATTTGATGGTGACGAGTTTTATGAGTTTCATAACAAAAGGATAGAAACGAGACATACACATGGAACTGGCTGTACTTTTGCAGCAGCAATTACAGCAGAAATTGCCAAAGGAAAAGCTATTTACGAGGCTATTGAGACTGCAGAAGCTTTTATCCAAGCAGCGATACAGCATGAGTTAGGCATTGGTTCAGGGCATGGACCTACGAATCATTGGGCATTTGACAAGAAAGGAGCTCTTTAAAATGTCTAATAAAAAGGTTCAAGAAATGTTACCACTTTATTTCGTGATGGGTAGTCAAGATTGTTTAGGTGATCCTTGTGTTGTTCTACTGGAAGCAATACGAGGTGGTATCACTGCTTTTCAATACCGTGAAAAAGGTGTTGGCGCAAAAAGTGGGATAGTAAGATATGATCTAGGAATTGAACTTCAAAAGATATGTAAAGATCACAACATCCCTTTTTTCGTTAACGATGATATTGAACTAGCAATTAAGCTTCAAGCAGATGGCGTACATATTGGCCAAGAAGATGAGCCAGTCGAAAATGTACGTAATAAATTAGGCTCGACAATGATATTAGGCGTATCCGCTCATACTGTTGAGCAAGCAAAAGATGCAACTGCAAAAGGAGCCGATTATTTAGGTGTAGGCTCAATCTATCCGACTAATACAAAAGAAGATGCGACAAATGTAAATGGACCTTCGATTATTCAAGAGATGAGGGACAACGACATTTCGGTACCGATTGTTGCAATTGGTGGGATAAAAGCTGGAAAGATACAGCCTATTATTCAAGCTGGTGCAGAGGGTGTTGCAGTCATTACAGCGATTACACACGCAGAGGATAAAATGAGTGCTACAAGCAAATTAATTGAAGAAGTTAGCTCAGCAATGAATTAAATCGTTTACACTATTTGTTGATTCACATATTTTTTAAAAAATAAGAATTGACAGAACAAGCCAGTTAATGATAATCTAGCAAAGTATTAACTTTAACTATTAACAAGGAGGGTTACGAAATGATGAAGAAAATTGTATTCATTACTGATATCAAAGATGTAGACGTGAACAATAACAATAACTTCATAATGAAAAACGTGACCTATCCAATGACGGCTTTTTATAATTAAACTAAGAGAATTTTAATAAAAATCTCAGAAGTTGAAAAACAATTGTTCTCACAAGGTATAGGTCATGGAATTAATCCGTGGTTTGTGCCTTTTTATATTGCTATACAATATAATTGGATAATTAGGGCATATCTGGAATCATTCGGATATGCCCTTTTTATATATAACTATTGTTCAACATAACAGAGCAAAGGTATTTCTGTTAATTGAACACTAAAACAACATACTTAAACAAATTATTGAGGAGGACATGAAATGGAATCGAAACAATCATTGAGAACGATGAATACTGGAGATCTCGAAGGTGGTTAGCGTACAGACAACTAAGAAAAGGAGGATGATCACATGTTTTCAGTTTTATTAAAATTAAAATGGTTTTTTAAGGAAGAATGGAAACGCTACGCAGTGGCAATTACATTATTGTTTATCGTGAATATTTTAGAGGTGATTCCACCTTGGCTAATCGGTGGGGCAATTGATGATATTTTTGTAGGTAGTTTGACTGTACAAAAACTGACTCAATATTTACTGTTGTTATTGGCAATTATGGTTGTTGGATATGTAATGACATATAAATGGATGTACAATTTATTCGGTGGAGCGTTCGTCGTTGAGCGAACGTTACGTTCAAAATTTATGAATCATTTATTAAAGATGACCCCAACATTTTATGAAAAGAAACGCACAGGGGATTTAATGGCTCAGGCTACGAATGATTTAAAAGCCATATCAATCACAGCCGGCTTTGGAATACTTACACTCATAGATTCTTCTGCTTATATGTTGACGATATTATTTACGATGGGCTTTATGATTAGCTGGAAGTTAACTCTTGCGGCAGTGTTACCAATGCCAATCATGGCGATTGCGATGAAAATTTATGGAAAAAAAATCCATGAACGGTTTACGGAAGCTCAGGATTCATTTGGTGATATGAATGACCGTGTGTTGGAATCCATTTCAGGTGTTCGAGTTGTGCGCGCATATGTACAGGAACAAGCTGACCGACAACAATTTGAGTCTCAAACTAACGATGTTTATAAGAAAAATGTAAAAGTTGCAGTCATTGATGCACTTTTTGATCCAACGATAAAAGTATTAGTTGGTATGAGTTATTTAATAGGTCTAGGTTACGGAGCGTATCTTGTCTTTCATAAGGCAATTACATTAGGTGAGCTCGTTTCATTCAACGTTTATTTAGGAATGCTTATATGGCCAATGTTTGCAGTGGGAGAATTAATGAATGTAATGCAACGTGGTAATGCTTCATTAGATCGTGTTAACGAAACACTTTCATACGAAGCAGATGTAATGAACGATAAGCAACCTCGTTCGCTTGAATATCCAGGAGCAATTTCATTTGACAATGTGACATTTAAATATCCTTCTTCAGAGGTTAATAATTTGGAGGGGATATCATTCAAACTATCCCGTGGAGAAACGTTAGGGATTGTTGGTAAAACAGGAAGTGGGAAGACAACGTTAGTAAAACAACTTTTACGTGAATACCCACTTGGTACTGGAAATATTGCTATTTCTGATGTGCCACTTGAGCATATTGATATTGAGCAAATTCAAGGATGGCTCGGTTACGTTCCTCAGGATCACGTGCTGTTCTCTAGAACTGTAAAAGAAAATATCATATTTGGTAAGAAAGACGCAACAGACCAAGAGATTGATAAAGCGATTGATTTAGCTGCTTTCCGTAAAGATTTAGCTCTTATTCCTGAAGGATTAGAAACATTAGTAGGAGAAAAAGGAGTGTCATTGTCAGGGGGACAAAAACAGCGGATTTCTATCTCTCGAGCGCTCGTAGTTAATCCAGAAATACTAATTTTAGACGATTCTCTTTCAGCAGTTGATGCTAAAACAGAAACTAAAATTATTGAGAATATCCAGCAAGAACGAGCTGGCAAAACTACAATTATAACAACACACAGATTGTCTGCTGTACAGCATGCTGACAGAATACTCGTTCTTGAAGATGGAAAAATCACTGAAGAGGGTACCCATTTTGAATTACTACAACAAAATGGATGGTACAAAGAGCAATATGACCGACAGCAACTAGAAGAACATATTGAAGAGGAGGTGGTTGTATGACGATAGGAAAACGCTTATTTAATTATGCTCTTATATACAAAAAAACAATCATCTTTGCACTGCTCATGCTAATGGTTGCTGTTGCAGCTGATTTAGCTGGTCCATTTATTGCAAAGCGGATGATTGATCAGCACATTTTAGGAATTGATAGTTATCCGTGGTATGAAACAGATGAAGGGGAAAACGCTGTATTATATCAAGATACATGGTACAAACGGGAGGATCATTTTTCTGTCGATGATGTAAAAGGAAAAGAGGTCCGCGTCTTACAAGTAGGTAGAGATTATGTGTTTGTTGACCAACCAGTCACGACTCCTGAGGGTGAACGAACATATGAGGACGGCACATTGACCATTACCCGTAGTAATGAAGAGATGAGCTATCCAGCTGTTGAACTAACAAATGATGAGCTATTATCTTTTTACATGCCAGAAGTAGACGATTTATTCAAATTAATTTTAGTGTACTTTGCTTTGCTTGTCGTCGCTTCAATATTCACATATGGGCAAAAGTTTTTTCTAGAAACTTCGGCGAATCGTATTATTAAGAAAATGAGAAACGATGTATTTACACATATTCAAAAACTGCCAATTAAATATTTCGACAGCTTACCAGCTGGAAAAATAGTTTCAAGGATTACTAATGATACTGAAACGATAAAAGAATTATTTGTAACCGTGTTAGCAACATTCGTTACTAGTATCATTTATATTACTGGTATTTATATTGCGTTATTTTTATTAGACGTAAAACTTGCGCTCATTTGTTTAGTGCTTGTTCCAATACTAGTCGTTTGGATAAAATTTTATCGAAAGTATGCGTCAAAATACAACCATATCATACGATCACGCTTAAGTGATATTAATGCAATGATCAATGAATCTATACAAGGAATGACTATTATTCAAGCATTTCGAAGAAAATCTGAAACAAAAGAAGAATTCGAAGAAATTAATAAAGATTATTTCGACAATCAAAATAAGTTACTACGCTTAAATTCTTTAACGTCTCATAATTTAGTTGGCGTACTACGTAATATAGCCTTCGTTGCTTTGATTTGGTATTTTGGTGGCCAATCATTAACAGCGAATTCGGCTATATCCCTAGGTGTGCTATATGCGTTTGTTGATTATTTGAATCGTCTATTCCAGCCGATCACTGGATTAGTAAACCAATTAGCAAATCTTGAGCAAGCATTAGTATCTTCAGAACGAGTGTTTGAACTTCTTGACAAAGATGGCACAGAAGTATGTGAGGATAAAATGCCACGCTATAAAGGTAATGTTACATTTGATAAAGTTTCTTTCGGTTATAAAGAAGGGGAAACAGTTCTCCATGATATTTCCTTTGAGGCGAAGGAAGGAGATACGATTGCTCTCGTAGGTCATACAGGTTCAGGAAAAAGCTCAGTTATGAATCTTCTGTCCCGCTTTTATGATACGAAAGAAGGAAAAATACTCATTGACGGTCAAGATATAAATACTATCCCAGTACAAATGTTAAGGCAGCATATGGCAATCGTTTTACAAGATCCATTTTTGTTTACAGGTACAATAGCTTCTAACGTTAGCTTAAATGATCCAATGATTACTCGTGAACAAGTAGAAAAAGCTTTACAAGATGTTGGGGCGGATCGATTGCTTAAAAACTTACAAAATGGCTATGACGAGAAGGTAATTGAAAAAGGTAGTACGTTATCTACAGGGCAGAGACAGTTAATATCTTTTGCACGTGCACTTGCTTTTGACCCAGCAGTTCTCATTCTTGATGAGGCTACGGCAAATGTAGATACAGAAACCGAAAAGATTATTCAAGACGGGTTAGAAGTGTTGAAAAAAGGACGTACAACATTTATTATCGCTCATCGTCTATCAACGATAAAAAATGCGAATCAAATTTTAGTACTTGATCGAGGACGAATTGTTGAACAAGGTAATCATGATGATCTCATGCAAATGAGAGGCAAATATTATCAGATGTACCAGCTACAACAAGGTAAACAGTCATCTTTAGCAGGATAAACTTTAACTCAATGTCATAGATGACCCATTTAAAACATGTTTTTTACATCGTACGAGAAGTTTTCAATCAAAAACATGTTTTATGGGTCAAAATCGACAAATGGTGGTGAACGACCATGGAGGAAATTGATAAACGTGGTAGATTAGATGAAGAAATGTTTAATTACCGTGTAACAAAGAACAACACAGTTTTTATTAATTGGCATGGAAAACAAGTAAAAACATTAAAAGGTAAAGAAGCAGAAAAAATAATTACTAAGCTTCAGCAAGCGACTAGTAATCATGAAGTTCAATTAATTCTTGCTAAGGTAACAGGAAATTTCAAAAGAGGTAATGAACGTACAATAAATTAGGAAAAGGTGATATAAGTGAATACTCTAGAAACACAAGACTTGTTCAGACAATGGAATGTGGAATGGACAGAGGAAGCTGCTAATTCTATATATAAATATTCTCCTGTATATAAATGTCAGTATCGGGGGCAGGATGTTATTATTAAACGAACGCGAAGAACGATAGATACTGCACAAAAGCTTGCAGAATGGACTACGAGTTTACATTCTAATGGAATAAAAGTGGTTACCCCAGTCAATGTGGAAAATCCATTCATTCAATATAAAGACCATACTTGGACAATGTACCCATTTATTAAAGGTCGTAAATATGATGGTTCTCTTCAAGACATCTATGAAGCAGGAAGATTATTAGGTCAAATTCACAGTAAAGTAGATACGTTTGAATGCGCTCGGTTTGATTGGCTAAATTTTGATGATGAATTTACGAGTGATGTAACGAATGACTTGCAAGAAATCTCCTCTAATTTATTAAAAAACCGTTCTGAGAAAAAAGAGTTTAATATATTAAAAGGTCGCATTGAAGATTTCTTAACAAGTGATTTTTCCCGTTTAAAGAAAAAGACACTACCAATGGTTAATGCAAGCTGGGATTATAAAGCAAGTAATTTAGTGTACGAAACAGATAATCGACCTGTTTTAATTGACCCAGACAATGGGGGAATTGTTCCAAGAATTGTAGACTTAGCATTAGCATTAATTTTATTCCATACAGAGATAGAAACCGCACCTAGCAGGTTGTTTACAGAAGAGGAATGGACTGAATTTAAAAAAGGATATTTTGAATATATTACATTAACGGATGAAGAAACAATGTTATGGGAAGACGTATTGTTATTCGTTTATTTTGATGAAGCGTTGTGGGCAATCGTTGATATGGAAGACGATGAAACTGAGCGACAAAAGCAGTTTATATATTCTTTAACAGCATTTAATCCAGTAAAATACTCACTATAATTTGAAGGTTACTCAACAAGCGATAATAACTACAACCTTAGTAGTTATTATCGCTTCTTTAGGTTAGCCCTTTTTAAGCGCATATGTAAGTAATACGTCTTGCTGGAAAGTTTTATTTTCCTTGCTATATTAATATATATATATGTAATATTATGTAAAGTGCGAGAAGGTGAAGAAATGGAATTAGTTTTTAAAATTCTGGGTTTAGCAGTTATCATATTTCTTGTTATTATGTGCGATAAGGCGCTGGATGTATACACCAAGCACTGATTATGTCTTAAAGTTCCTAGATGAAAATAAAGAAAAATCATCTCTTTATTTAATTCAGAATGGTCAGGTAATAGGGGATATTCGGTCTGGTCAAAGCATGCCTTTAGCTAGTACAGTAAAAACGATTATCGCTATAGAGTATGCGGAACAAGCAGCTGAAGGTTTAGTCAAAACAAATGAAACTGTACAAATTAGTGAGCTAGAAAAATTTTATGTTCCCAATACAGATGGAGGTGCCCACAATGCTTGGCTAGAGCATATGAAAGAACAAGACTTAATGCAAAACGACACTGTTAGTCTTAAAGAAATTGTAAAAGGTATGATACAGTTTAGTTCAAATGCAAATACAGAATTTTTGATGATGAAGCTTGGATTATATCAAATTAATGACCGATTAAAAAAATTAGGACTGGATAATCATGGAGAAATCTATCCATTCGTATCTAGTTTATATATTCCTTACGAAGTGATGGTTAATAACTATGGAGGAATAACAAGCAAAAAAGAGCTCCAACAAGTGAAAGAAACGCTTAAAGAGTTACCTTCAGTAGAGTGGAAAGAGATAGCTAATCAGATACATAGTAAGCTAAAAAGTAATGATGCGAGCATTTATAAACAAAAGCAGATCTTTCAACTTGGCATGATAGTGACTTTGATCGAATGTTTTCAGAGCGGTTTAGTACATCTACAACATTTGACTATGCACATATTATGGAAAAGATTAATAGTCGTGCATATTTTTCACCTGAAGTACAAGAGCAATTACATCCTGTAATGGAAGGATTAATGGAAAATACAGTTAATCAACAATGGTTGAAACATGCAGGGCAAAAAGGTGGTTCAACTTTATATATATTTACAAAAGCGCTATATGCGACTGATAAAAATGGGAATCAAACAGCGCTAGCCATCTTTTTTAATCAATTAAATATCTATGAATCAATTAAACTTTCAAGTAGTTTAAATGAGTTCGAATTATCGGTTTTACGTGACAGTCAATTTAGAGATAGAATTAAAACACTAACAAATAAACTTGAATAGGTTCAAATAATTTTCACATTATTGACATAAAACGTTTGAATTTCCCTGCCAATTGTTATGATAGTTCATGCTAACCTTATTATAAATAGAAGTAAAGTACTTTATGAGCACGTAATAAATATAATTAATGTACATAATGGGGGATCATGATGGAAGAATTATCAGTGACACTATTCATCGCAAGCTTTATGGTGTTAGGGCTACTAATTGGGACTAATATATGGGATTCTTAAGCTGCTACATTGCATAGCAGCTTAATTTTATTATTCAACATTCTTTGAGTATGCTTCTGAGATAGATTTTGCGAAGTATGTGGAGGTTAATTTCCACTTCATTCACAAAAACTCAGGTTTATTCGGTATGTGTATTTATCATTATTGCTGCCACTTGTCTCAGTCGGTCGTAGAACATGTCAGCAGCATGTCCAGTTAACTTCGTTTCCTCAAACGCCTCTTTCATACAATTCAGCCAAGCTTGAGCTCTGACAGGAGTAATTTCAAATGGCAGATGTCGATGCTGCATAGCAGGTGGTCCGAATTCATTACTGTATAGGGTGGGTCCACCTAAAAACTGTGTTAAAAACATTTGTTGCTTTCTTTTTATTTCATTTATATCCCCACTAAACAACGGTTGTAAATCTTTGTTTGCATAAACCTTTGGATAGAATGCATCTACAAGACGTTGAACAGCCTTTTCTCCACCAATTAATTCATAGAGTGAATGCATACCTTTGTTCATAAAATCCACCAACTTTATAAAATACACATCATTGTGTAAGTTTTTTTTTATTCACTTTAATACTATACCAATTGTTAATACGTGATTTAGTGATATGAATCACTACAGAGTATATAAGTTTTAGATGATGAACGCTGATTTTATAAATCATAACGTTTTCACAGTGATTGTTGTTTTCGGTACGAATTTCATCTATAAAAAATGGGTTAGAATATTGCCACAAAGGCTTCGTATCAAGTAGCAACTATCCATTTCACTCTTACAAGAAGAGTCATATCAAGCCGAAGTGGACATTTTTTATTTGCGAAAATAGGCAAGACGGGAAAATTAGAATCGGTAAAATGACTTTAAATATCATGGTGAAATTAAATGTAGTTTCTCCAGTAAATTCCTTGCGTATTTTGTCACAATTACAGACTTAAGTGTTCATAAAATCATGTTATCATTATTTACACAGTGTTAATGTTCTTATTGATATAGATTAGCAAAGTTTGTGAAAAACCGAACAATCGGTTGTGAAGAAATGAACATATTCATGGTATTTTTAGTAAGTATACTTAACTTTTGGGGTGAATTAACATGAAGTTTAACAAGGGACTTGTCTTGTTGTTTTTAACAACTCTCCCAGTGTTGTTTCTAAGTGGTTGTGAAACAAATTTGGTTGTGCTTGATCCACAAGGACCTGCAGCACGAAGTATCGCTAACTTAATTAATCAGTCAATTTTATGGATGCTTTTAATTGTTGTTGTTGTGTTCGGTTTATTTGCTTATATCGTCTGGAAATATCGAGAAAAACCAGACAATATGGATTATGAACCGCCAGAAGAACACGGTAGTACATTGCTAGAGATTATTTGGACCGCTATTCCAGTCCTTATTCTTGTTGCTCTAACAATTCCTACGGTAACTACGCTGTATGACCTTGAAAAAATTCCTGAAGGCTACGAAGATCAAGAGCCAGTTGTCATTCATGTGACATCTGCCGACTGGAAATGGATTTTTAGCTATCCAGAAGATGGAATTGAAACGGTTAATTATGTAAATATTCCAGCTGATAGACCAGTTCACTTTAAATTAACATCAGCTTCAACGATGCAATCATTTTGGGTGCCTGCTTTAGCTGGACAAATATACACAATGAATAAAATGGAAACAGATTTATTTGTTGTAGCGGATAATCCTGGTTCTTTTGAAGGTAGAAATACGAACTTCAATGGACGGGGTTATGCGAAAATGGAATTTGAAGTATTAGCACAGACGCCACAAGACTACGAGGAGTGGAAAAAGGAAGTGCAGGAAACGGCTCCTAAATTAACTGAGGAGGAGTATGAAGAGCTTCTTTTGCCAACACATTTAGGTAGATTAACATATTCTAATACTCACTTAGAGTGGGTTAACCATGCTGATATGGACTCTAAAACGTATACAAATCCTGAATTATATAAGAATCATAGCTATCAAGGAAAGATATTCTCAGAAGAAGACAATTATAAAAACGATTCTACTGACACTCAAAAAGATGATGATATGAACATAGAAGAAACACACGGGGGTGATCAAGGTGGGCATTAAATGGGATGAGTTTTTTATAACTGGTGATCCTTTAATTCTTGGATCACAAATTGCAATTTTACTCACCATGGTTGGAATAATAGGTGTCGTAACCTATTTGAAAAAATGGCGCTGGTTATGGACTGAATGGATCACTACGGTTGACCATAAGCGAATAGGTATTATGTATATTCTTGCCGCAGTACTAATGTTTTTCCGTGGTGGTATGGATGGTCTGTTGATGAAAGTCCAAACATCTAGACCTGAAATGGAATTTTTAGATGCTCAACATTATAACGAAATATTTACAACTCATGGTGTGATCATGATTTTGTTTATGGCTATGCCGTTTTTAATCGGTTTAATGAACGTGATCATTCCTCTCCAAATTGGAGCAAGGGACGTAGCATTTCCACAATTAAATGCTTTAAGTTTCTGGTTATTCTTTAGTGGAGCTATGCTATTTAATATATCATTCGTCATAGGTGGATCACCTGATGCAGGTTGGACATCGTATTTCCCGCTAGCTGGTAAGGAGTTTAGTCCAGGCATCGGTAACAACTATTATGCCATTGCGATTCAAATTGCGGGTATTGGTACTTTAATGACCGGTATCAACTTTATTGTCACGATCCTAAAAATGAGAACAAAAGGCATGACATTGATGAAAATGCCAATGTTTACTTGGACATCTTTCATTACATCAGTCATTATCGTTGCTGCATTTCCTATTTTCACGGTCGCGCTTGGCTTAATGACATTTGACCGTTTGTATGGTACTCACTTCTTTACACTGTCTGCTGGTGGGTCAGATATGTTATGGGCAAATCTATTCTGGCTATGGGGACATCCAGAAGTGTATATTGTAGCATTACCTGCCTTTGGTATATTCTCAGAGGTAATCGCAACCTTCTCAAGAAAATCACTATTTGGCTATAAATCTATGGTAATTTCAATTGTCGGGATAGCATTTTTAAGTATGCTTGTTTGGGTCCATCATTTCTTTACAATGGGTGTCGGAGCAGCAGTTAATTCATTTTTCTCTATCTCAACGATGTTAATTGCTGTACCTACAGGTGTAAAGATATTTAACTGGTTATTTACGATGAGAAAAGGAAGAATTAAATTTACTAATGCGATGTTATGGGCTTTAGCATTTGTGCCAAACTTTGTTATCGGTGGTGTAACTGGAGTTATGCTTGCGATGGCAGCAGCAGATTATCAGTACCATAACACTTTGTTCCTTGTCGCTCATTTCCATTATGTATTAATACCTGGTGTCGTGTTTGCCGTATTTGCAGGTTTATATTATTGGTGGCCTAAAATCTTTGGCTTTAAGCTAAATGAGAGACTAGGAAAATATCATTTCTGGTTATTTGTGATTGGTTTTAACTTAACCTTCTTCCCAATGTTTTTATTAGGATTAGATGGTGCAGTAAGACGCTCATATACTTTTTCAGTAGAATCAGGTTTTGCACCACTGTTCTTAGTTTCAGCGATCGGATCAGCCATACTTGCTATTGGATTTGCTGTATTCTGCTATAACATTTATTGGAGCATACGCCATGCTGATCGCAATGTTTCAAATGATCCGTGGGATGCTAGAACATTAGAATGGGCAACAGCTTCGCCAGCACCATACTATAATTTTGCAAAACTACCAGAAGTAAAATCATTGGACGTTTTTTGGCACATGAAGAAGAACAAAGAAGGACTAGATCTGAAGGATAATGAGATTGAAGAAATTCATATGCCGAGCAATTCAGGGCTTCCATTTTACATGGCTGTTGTTTTCGGTATAGCAGGATTCTTCCTCGTATTTGAATGGCATATTGCTGCAGCAATAGCGGCAGTGGGTATTTTCGCGGGGCTGATTATTCGTTCGTTTGATTATAACGATGGTTATCATATACCTGTAAAAGAAATAAAAGAGACTGAAAAATCTTGGAGAAATAAAGCAGAAGAGGTGAACAATCATGTCAGCAAAGGTTGATACTTCCTTACCACTTGAATATCAAACAGAGCAAGATCGTATGAATATTTTTGGTTTTTGGATTTTCTTAGGTGCTGAGATTGTTTTGTTTGCTACATTGTTTATGGTATACGGTGTTCTGGGGGGACGTACAGCAGGTGGACCAGGACCCGAAGATATTTTTCAAATTAAGGATGTCATGATTGAAACTTTATTGCTATTAACGAGTAGCTTTACTTGCGGATTGGCCATATTTGAAATGAGAAGACAAAACTTAAAAGGCCTGCTTACATGGCTTATTATTACAGTATTACTTGGCGTAGGGTTCGTATATATGGAGATTACTGAATTCATCCATTATGTTAGTGTAGGTGCTACGATGCAAACGAGTGCTTTCTTATCAAGCTTCTTCGTGCTCCTAGGTACACACGGACTCCATGTAACGGTTGGAATCGGCTGGGTGACGATCATTATTATACAGTTACTAAGAAGAGGCTTAACACCTGTTACTGCTAGAAAAACATTCATCATTAGCTTGTACTGGCACTTCTTAGATGTCGTCTGGATTTTTATTTTCACATTTGTGTATTTAAAAGGGATGGTGTGATTTATGGCAAGTAAAACAAATCGTTTTCCTACTGGTCACGTATTAGGTTTCATATCTTCCATCGTACTAACCTTTATAGCTACGGGAGTAGCTCTTAAAACGAACTTATCGTTTAATGTAATTATGTGGATTATCGGTTCTTTAGCAGTTATTCAAGCAGGGCTACAATTGTTCATGTTTATGCATATGACCGAAGGGGAAGATGGGAAGGCTAACATTATTAATATTGGCTATGGAGTTTTTATAGCTGTTGTTATTGTTGTAGGCTCTATTTGGGTGTTGACAGCAGGTCATGCAGCACATTAATGACTAGCCAAATTAGTTAAAGGCTTTTTCATAAGGCTCTTTTACTACTGTTACTAAAATGGACAGTAAGTTGGGTCTTTCTATGAAATCCATCATTCTTAGTACGAAAAGAAACAGCCTTTCATCAACATCATTACTGAATGGCACGGGTCTTCATGACACTAGATTCTAACAATATTAACGTTATAAACATAACGAAAAGGGTCAGATCTTATATTCTATATCGGTATACTAGGTTTGCTACTACCTAGCATGCTTTTCGAGATATAGAGTAAGGTCTGACCCTTTATTATTTGTGAGCATCGTATATGGCTATACGATTCATTACTATCTAAAAATGAATATTAAAAATCATTAAGAGGTACTGCGATCACTTACTGCTTCCATGAGATTTAAACTAAGACCAAACCCGAAAAGGATCATTGAAGATATCATAATGCTAAGCCCTATTGATAATACGTAATCACCTTTGATACCGCTTACAAAAAAACTAAATAAAAAAACAATACAACCTAATATTAATCCAACACTTGTTATTTTTTTCATAAACAATAGTGACTCAAGTGGTTTATTCCTCATATATTTTCATCCCCTTATAAGAATATTCTATCTTTTGTCACAAAATTGTCAAACTTTTTTTAGAAATAAATATGTTAATTCACGAACAAGAACGTAAGGGATATCGAATAAGTGAGTGGAATTGATCTATTAGTACAGCAACGCTTGGTTATATAAATGGTGTATTTCCGTTGGCAATCAAAACCTGCAAACATTTAGTTACTTTCGTGGCAACTTAACGTTAACAATAAGTAAAAAAAATTTTCAAAAAAAGCCTTTTTAATTACTATTTTCACAGCGATTGTTTCTTTTCATACTTAGATATAAGCACGTCTACACCTAACGTTCGTAGCATCTTCTATTTATAAAACCTAGGAGTCCTAATAAAGCTCATCATACTGTCCATATTTAATAAAATAGCAACAAAGTATACGAAAAGATCCTTTGTAAAATAAAAATATTAAACACTGGAAATAATAATATTTGTTTCGAAAAGTCTGTATAATTCAAATCCGTTGACAAAAGATTAAATCTAGCTATACTTAATTAACATATTGTTAAAATCCGATAAAATTACTGGGGGATTAAAAATGAAAAAGCTAATATTAGGATTAACATTCATATTCGGACTAACTCTCGTTCTAGCTGCATGTGGAACAGCTGAACAAAATGAAGGAACGAGTGGAAGTGGAAATACAGAAAATAATGAAGCTACTAATGAAGAAACAACCGACCTTCTACAGAAAATCCAAGAAGATGGCGTATTAAAGATTGGAACAGAGGGAACATACCCTCCATTTACTTTTCATGATGATAGTGGTGAGTTAACAGGTTTTGATGTAGAGATTGCAAAGGAAGTTGCTAAGCGCTTAGAGGTGGAAGCAGAATTTTTAGAAACACAATGGGATGCTATGTTTGAAGGCTTAAATTCAAAAAGATTTGATATGATTGCAAATCAAGTTGGAATTAGAGAGGATCGCTTAGAAAAGTATGATTTCTCTGATCCTTATATTACATCTGCAGCTGTTTTAGTAACGAGTGAAGATAATGATGCAGTAGCTAACTTTGCTGATATTTCTGGGCTGAAGGCAGCGCAATCATTAACTAGTAATTATGCTGATATTGCAAAGGAAAATGGGGCAGAACTTGTAGGAGTTGAAGGATTTAACCAAGCAATTGAACTGATTACATCTAAACGTGTAGACGTAACGATTAACGACAAGCTTTCAGTTCTAGATTTTCAAGTGCAACGTCCTGATGCACCAATCAAAATTGTAGCTACATCTGAAGACGCTGGTGAAAGTGGACTAACATTTAGAAAAGGGAATGAAACACTCGTCGAAGCAGTAAATGAGGCTTTAGCTGAAATGATTGATGATGGTTCGTACGAAAGAATTTCAGTGAAATGGTTTGGTGAAAATGTACTTAAGTAATATTCTAACTAATCCAGAAAGATTAGAGAAAATAGTAGATATCGCTCAAAGTTCCCTTCTCCCATTGGTGAAGGGAGCTTTGGATTCTACGATTCCATTAACACTTTGGTCGTTTTTTTTCGGAATTTTGTTAGCAATCCTTACAGCCTTAGCGAGAATATCTAATATTAGAGTCTTGGAAATTGTAGCTCGAATTTACATTTCGATAATAAGAGGTACACCACTTTTAGTGCAATTATTCATCATCTTTTACGGTTTACCTAATATTGGGATTATTGTTGACCCATTTCCGTCTGCTGTTATTGGCTTTTCATTGAATGTAGGTGCATATTCATCAGAAATCATTCGCGCAGCAATATTATCTATTCCTAAAGGTCAGTGGGAAGCTGGGTATTCGATTGGTATGTCATACTCTAGAGTATTAACAAGAATTGTTTTACCCCAAGCTACAAGAGTATCGATTCCACCATTATCAAATACATTTATTAGTCTTGTAAAAGATACATCACTAGCATCGTTAATCTTGGTAACCGAAATGTTTCGAAGGGCTCAAGAAATTGCTGCAACAAACTACGAGTTTTTACTGCTATACACTGAAGCTGCACTATTATATTGGGTCATTTGTTTTATTCTTTCATTAATTCAAGACAGAGTAGAGCGCAGGCTAGATAGGTATGTAGTGAGATAATACATTAAGAAGGGGCAAAGTAGATGATTTCAATCAGCGGATTATATAAGTCATTCGACCAGTTAGAAGTGTTAAAAGGAATCGATTTAGATATTCCTAAAGGGAAGGTTGTCGTCGTCGTCGGTCCATCGGGATCAGGAAAAACAACACTTTTACGTTGTTTAAATGTACTAGAAACTCCGACTAAGGGTCGTATAACAATAGCTGAGGATACATTAGATTTTTCTAACAAGTTGAAGCAAAAGCAAATAGCTTCTTTTAGAAAAAATACAGGCATGGTATTTCAAAGCTATAATTTGTTTCCGCACAAAACAGCACTTGAAAATGTAATGGAAGGGCCTGTCATTGTAAAAGGGCTTCGGAAGGACAAAGTGAGAAAAACAGCCGAATCTCTCCTAACTAAAGTTGGATTAGCTGATAAGATAGATTATTATCCATTTCAACTGTCTGGCGGGCAGCAACAAAGGGTAGGTATTGCGAGAGCACTCGCGATGGAGCCCAATGTTATGCTTTTTGATGAACCTACTTCTGCATTGGACCCAGAAATTGTTCAAGAAGTCCTTAAGGTGATGAAAGATTTAGCTAGTGAAGGTATGACGATGGTTGTAGTTACTCATGAAATGAGATTTGCAAAAGAGGTTGCCGATAAAGTCATCTTTATGGATGACGGCAAGGTTATCGAATCTGGCAAACCTGAAGAAATATTCAGTAGACCAAAAGAAGAGCGTACTAAACAATTTTTACAACTTATACAATAGAGTGGGAACTAAAAACCTACTCTATTTTCTTTTATTCTATAAGTTGTTCTTATATACTTAACTTATCCATTTGTGAAGGGTTGTGTATATATTGTTTGAAAAAATATTACTAGCTTCTGACGGTTCTGATCACGCAATACGTGCGGCAGAAAAAGCAGCATTTTTAGCAAAAGAAATTGAAGGCGGAACAATTGAGATTTTATATATTGTGGACAATGAGACAGCAAAATCAGACGCGTTAAGAAACATTGAATCTTCCGATATTGAATCAACAAGAAATGAAAGATTACAAGCAACAAAGGATATATGTTATCGGATAATGAACAAGGAAGTAAAGACAACAATGATTCACGGCGAACCTGGACCAAGCATAGTAAAATATGCGAATAATGGCGAGTTTGATCTTGTTGTTATTGGAAGTAGGGGGCTCAATTCATTTCAAGAAATGGTATTAGGAAGTGTGAGCCATAAAGTTGCCAAGCGAGCTAACTGTCCTGTTATGATAGTAAAGTAATAGTTCTTGTTGTAAGCTGTGTTGTTATTGTTACCAAATTAGTAGATCCTCAAGTGTTGTTTTCATAATTTAGTTATCGTTATGCTATGTACTCTAGTTGTGTACGTGTATATTATTACGGTAAAAAACACTGGGAAACAGGGATAAAACAAACTATGCAAGTGATGTGTAAACTAATACTTGATAAGAAAATCTACCTTGAACACTTCCATACATATAATTTTCAAGTAAAGGTGTTCGAGAGTTTACTCCATCTTTTTAATAGGCTCTTTTCCTAAACTGTGTTGCTATTGAAAACAGCAATTAATAATTTCGTGAAATTGACTTCAATTTAAATTAGAAAAGATGCTACGAACACTAGATGTATACGTACTTATATTTTAGAGGGAAATGCAGCAAGCTTTAACAACTGATAGTCTAAAACGACTGAAATAAAATGATAAAAAAATATGATGGTCATTCTCCTGTTCCTTGTTGCATATATATAGGACAAGCGATAAGGAGAAAGGAGAATGATGTATGGCATATCCTGGTTCAAAAGGTTGGTACGTAAAGCAATTGAAAAACATGGGGATAAATATCCATCCGACTGAAATGAGAAGGTTAGAGCTTTATAAGACATCAACCTTACGTAACTTATATTTGGATCAAATAAATAAAACAAAAAATAAATAATATTTCACATCTGCAATGATGTAATCAGTACGTTTTCAACATTAACATGTTATGTGAAGAATGTTTAACCACATCACCTTGTGATGTGGTTGAGCTTTATTTACTCTTTTCTTATAGCGTCTTGTTTTGCATTTTCCCAATAACAGATTTGTGGAATTCTAATGTAAGTGACGTATTCATGGAATAATGTATATGAGACAAAGGAGATAAGTTTCCAATCGATCGTATCGAGCATACGGAATACTCCTTTCAATGTAATAAGAAGCTTATTCATATATATGGTATGAAACTTTGTCTCATACGTGTGTAATAAGATATACTTACTATATGATTTAAACGCTAAAGCTGTATAATAAATCATTGACTTCTAAAGATGAAGACTTTATATTTAATATATGAATAAATGATCATATATTAAATAAGTGTGTAATGAAGTAATAATTGAAAGGCTCTTTTCGTAAACTTTGTTGCTATTGTTATCCAATTAGCACCAAAAAAAAGTGGTTTTACATGGTTAGTCATTGTTGTACAGAAGGAAAGATGCCACGAACTCTCGTTGTGTACGTGTTTGGCTCTTAGTACGAAAAGCAACAATTAATGAGAAAACAGCCAATTGAAAAGAATAATACTAACACAAACTTTTTGGGAGGTAACGCCATGGGACATTCACATGCTCATCATGATCACGGACATAGTCACACGCATAATGTAAATAAAAAGACGTTAAAAATATCTTTTTTTATCATTAGTACGTATATGATTATAGAAGTAATCGGAGGAGTGCTAACAAATAGCTTGGCACTATTATCAGATGCAGGGCATATGTTAAGTGACGCAGCAGCACTAGGGTTAAGCTTTTTGGCAATGAAGTTTGGAGAAAAGCAACCAACATTAGAGAAAACTTTTGGATATAGGCGATTTGAAATATTAGCTGCACTATTAAACGGAGTTACTTTAGTTATTATATCTATTTATATTTTTTGGGAGGCATATAACAGACTTTTGGCACCACCTCATGTAATTAGTAAAGGTATGCTAATTATTTCATCAATTGGACTACTCGTAAATATTATCGTAGCCTTTATTCTTCTAAAAGGGGATACGAGTGACAATCTAAATATCCGAAGTGCATTTTTACACGTGTTAGGGGATTTGTTAGGATCAGTTGGTGCGATCATAGCTGCCTTACTTATCATGTTCTTTGGTTGGAATTTGGCCGATCCAATTGCTAGTGTTGTTGTTGCAATTCTTATCATTATAAGCGCATGGAGGGTAACGAGAGATTCTTTACACATATTAATGGAGGGTAGCCCTCCAGGGGTTGATGTAGGGGATATTAAAGAACAGCTATTGTCTATCTCTCATGTCATTGATGTTCATGACTTACATGTGTGGGCAATAAGCTCCGACTTTTTGTCTTTAAGTTGTCACATTAAAATAGGAGATTGTGATAATTATGAGAGGGTATTGAATGAAGCAACAAAATTATTAAAAGATAAGTACCACATTAACCATACGACGATACAAATTGATCATTTAAATTCAGATTGTTCTACATCAGAAGTGCATTGTAACTAATAATAGCATAAGGAAGATGATTGCATTTTTAAAGCAATCATCTTCTTTTTAAGCTAAGTATATGGCTCAATAACAATTTTTGTACATGAAACGTTTATAAATCCTAGAAGCTTTGTTAACTATAATGCTTGTTAAGCTTCCAATAAATGCACTTCCAATCACATCAGAAAGATAATGATGACCAACCCATACGCGAGAAATACCTGTTAACACTGAAAGACCTAACATGAGACACCCAAGGGTTCGTTCATAGAGGAGGATAGAAGTTGATACGGCAAATACTAAAATAGTATGTTTACTTGGAAACGAAGAATCCTTTTTAGAGGGTATGAGTATTCCTACACGGTTATAAATAAAAGGTCGAGGCTTATAGACAAATAACTTTATTAAAGAGTTCGTAATTAAAGTGATCACAACTGATACAACTGAATTTATAACGATTTTTTTGCTGAAATGATCACGAAACCACAGCACACCAAGTATGAAAATAAATATAAAACGCACGTTATTTGAAATGAAAATCATTAGTATATCCAACAAAGAAGAATGTCTATTACAAGATTTGTTTGTCAAAAAAACCACCTCATTAAGCATATATATTTACTATTCCCTCTAATGAAATATACATGTAATAAAGAGATTTATTATCTTCCATACATTACACAACCAAAACAATTGTATGGTACTTCATATTCTGCTACTTTAACAAAACCATTTTCAGCTACATGGCATTTTACTAATAGGGGAACACAAATCCCATATGTAGGTCCATTGGGGTTGTTTCTGTCTTGATACACACAGCATTTATTATTTTTAAATGGATAGTTTTGAGGTGTTTGATAACGGGGACTTTGCCACCGACTGTTGAACATGCTATTCACCTTTTTCCTCAATGTTTTATTTTTGCGTACAAAAAATTTACAACTAACAATTGTAGTACTTCATTTCAACGAACCTCAACAAATTGTTTTAATTGTAAACAAGCAACCAACTATACACAAAACAGCTTCCTTATAGAATACGATCATTAGGCTAACATAGTGCATAAAAAGACTATGTGAAAGTTTGTTTTTTAATTCATCGGAAAAATCGAATGTTTAACATTGAAATAAATAGGAAGTTTAAAATATACCCCTTGTACCTATTAAGGTTAATAAAAATTCCGTTTATGCTAAAGAAGAAGTTAAGTTAATCGTGGAATTTAACGATCTGAATATTCATCGTATTCAAGTTGGGGTTATACTTCATAATTTACATCTTTTGTAAGATTGACTCCTGGGAAATAAATATATTGATTATATTTTAAGGAAATCAAAGGAAAAACATAAAAACCTTCACTAAATGACATAAAATGGTCTCTCAGCGTAAAATATGACGTTTTCAATGGATTATATGGTGTACTAGAATTATTATATATAGCAAAATTAATATTCTCTTAAGAATAATATGTAATGAATGAATTTTTAACATAAAATTTAAGTACTCAATTATAAACACAGTTAGCTTCATATTCCTTATATAAGCGACGGCTAAGCTAATCTTATCAGTAAAGGATAAGATTAGCTTGTTAAATTTTTGACTTGAGAGGGTGCAATGTTTTGAGTAATACGTTGATTAATGGAGAACTAACGTCTGGTCAAATTTTAAAAGAATTGATGTTAAAGCATCGGATAACACAAGTGAAAATTAGAGAAATGGTCGGTAAAGATAAACATGAGAACGATTTAATAGAAGAAAAGTGGTTAAATAAGTATTTAAACGGGAAAAAAGTTGCTAAGTTTTACTGGGTTTTAGCTTGTGTACGAGCCTTTGATACTCTTGCAGGCACTTTCCATGAAAAACAGATTATGCTAAAATTTATTAAGGAGATAGATGAAAAACCAGAATTGATTATGTCAGCGATGATGTACTGCGACCAAAATAACTATCTTAAGGAACTTAAGAAACTAACGAATATTGCATTAAACTATCAAAATAATCCGAATTTAAAGCGATACGGAACCTTAACTCATATAAATTACAAGCGAAAAATAGAGTTAGAAAAAAGCATGAAAAGTTGGAACGACCCTAGAAATGCTGAAAATAACCATGAAGAACAAAAAAACAAGCTACTAGAATTATGTGATGAAGCTGCAAACTATAAGATACCTGATAGTGATCTAGTTAGTACAGTTTATAAGCGAATACTTATTGCATACATATATCATGATTTACAGTACTTTACTGAATCGCTGAAAGAGCTAGTAGGAGTCGAAGCATTAATTAATGGTATTCAAGACTCCCATTACAAGTCTTTCTCAGAAACTAAGTATTATGTGTTACAACAAACAATAAATTTAAGAAATTGCAATTTTGAGGAAGCTAGAAATTTTTCATATAAACCCTTAGAATTTGCTTTAGATTTAAAAACAAATGCTTATAGCTATGTTACATTGGGATGGACTTGGGCATATATTAATGCTCAAAAAGCAATAGAGTATTTTGAAAAAGCATTAGATATTTATACAAAAATAGGGATGGATAGCGCTGCATTATTAGTAGTTAAAAAAATTCAATTCTTTAAAATTCATGTAAGCATGGACATAAAGATAGAAGAAATAGAACATGAACAAAACAAGGCTTATTGGCTAATAAAACATTCTAGGAATGAAGAAGCTATACATATTCTAGATCAACTTGATAATAAAGAAGGAACTAGAGCCCAACGACTTTGGTTGAGAGGTCTTGCTACTGACGATTCAAAATATCACTGGATGTCGTTAGAACTATATATAAAGCAAGGAGGAGACAGGTTTTTTGGGATGTTACCAAAAGAAGCTCTTCTAAAGCTCGGGCAAGACAAGTATCCTGTAAATGCATTATACTACGCGGAGGTGAAAAGTCTTTATGTTTAAGAAAGTGATATTTTTTACGATGACTTTATGTATAGTTGCTACCTTAGCATTAACTATAAATACTCAAAACGCAAGTGCAGCAAATGGTGAACTTAAAGAAGATTCTTTAATTATCAATATTGATAAACCAAAGGTAAAAATTGTACCATTAAAAGCTGATGAAATACTCCCAGCTGGTTGATAAGTTATTAATTTAATATTTTAGGTTTGAAAGACGTTACTCTTTATAGAGTAACGTCTTTCGTACTTTTACGGGAGTAGGACATTTTTCTATAAGTGCATAGAAAAAAATTACATCCTAAAAATTACTTTAAATAAGCGTAACCAACATGATGTTGGCAAAACCCTATACAGGAGTTGATAATTAATATGGAAAATCCTAAAACTGAAGTACAAAAAAACACTCATATTAATAATGTTCAGGAAGAAAAAAACTCAAAAATCTTATGTGAAATAGACGAAATCTCAAAAAAAGTGATTGAAATAATGGATAAAGATATATGGAAATTTCATAAATGATTCTTTGACTAAAATGAGGTAGCTAGACTCGAAGAGAGCATGTAATAAAACTGAATTAATAGAACAAGCAACGAAGATACTCGGAGCTCACTGTAATGAAATGGTTAGAATGAAGATACTAGTTTCCTTCTAGTATCAACCTAGCTACTCGAAAAACAGGTCAGTTAGAGTTTATTCAATTCACTTGTTTTTAGTAATTATTAGAGTTATATACCTTAAAGTAAAGAATCAAATTATACAGATTAAAGATGATTTAATGAGACAAAAATACCGAGACTAATGATTAGTGAAGTAACTGAAAAGTATCTCCTAGAACATTTATGAGACTTTGCTAATTTAATGATCCTGACCACGAAGGTAGAGCAAATAGAACTTCATTAAGATTAGTGCGAAGAAATTATTGAGAATTTTAAGCTTGTGAAGAACAGTCGGGAATTTTATAAGGACTTATGCTAAGTGGTTTCAAATACCCCGACTGGACTATGTTATCAAGTAAGGAATTAACTGCATAATATGTAACGAAATTAGTGGTATCAAAAATACGTCTTTCTTAGGGAACATTTTTGAAATTCTTAACATTACTATATAAGATTGGTTATTACGGCTCTAGTTAGGTATCAATAGTAACAAAGTTTAAATAATTCCTTATAGTTGTAGATACATTTTTTCTTAACTTTACGACATAGGAAAGGTATTAACTAAACCTAATATTGTCTAAATAAAATGAAGGGTATCCCCCGTATTTATAACAATTTAAATAAAGAGTCTTTTCTAGTAACAAAGTTATCATTTACGATATACGTCCAAGTTGCCGAAGGATGCTTTAAAATTTTCATTTCCATATTAATTTCTTTTTTAGGGACAATAGCATGAAATTGATTCATCATTCCTTGTTCAATCTTATCGGACAACTTATCAAAAGCTGATATGAGCAATTTGTGAAATTCATCTAACGGATTTTTTTTAGCTACACTTTCAAGATGTATCCCCTCCCTAATATATTCAATATAATCCAAATGTTCAGCCCAACACAGATCTATTTGGAGCAATGTAATACGTTTTTCAATGTGATGCATTTTCGTTTTTCCTAATTGTTTACATAGATTTTCATACTTTTCAGGTTCTTTTGTGGAGAATAAATTCCCGACTGCACGATCCAATAAAATATCGTGACGTTTTTTAAGAATTATACAACGTTGTTGTTCAAGAATATCTGAGTACTTATTTAATGTTTTTCGTATCTCGAAATTTTCCCCATCCACTACTCGTTGGATATGATCTATTTTTTGAATCACCTTTGAACTTGTTAAAGGTGTATCTTGTTTTAATGTGCGATGCTTTGGGGGTATTACTTTAGAAATGCCAAAACGGATAAGTAAATCATCTTCTAGACTAATGAAAAATTTTGTAGCACCAGGATCACCTTGTCTACCCGCTCTCCCCCGTAGCTGATTGTCGATTCGACTGCTTTCGTGTAGGTTTGTTCCTATAACATATAGCCCACCAAATCCTACTACCTTTTCATACTCATCAGCACAGCCCCCACCTAACAATATATCAACGCCACGACCTGCCATATTAGTTGAAACTGTAACTGCCCCTAACCTTCCTGCTTGTGAAATAATCTCGGCTTCCAACTCATCATTTTTTGCATTGAGAACATTACACTGTATACCCGTTGCGTTTAAATTAATTGCCAAGTTGTTAGATTCCTCTACACTACTAGTTCCAATTAAAATAGGACGGCCTGTTAGATGAACTGTTTTAATTTCCTTCACCAACGCTTTTTGTTTTGCTTCCTTGTGAGTAAACACACAATGTGGGTAGTCCGTTCTTAAACATGTCTTATGAGATGGAACCGTAATCACTTCTAAATTGTAGATTTCTGTAAATTCATTAATGGATGAATTTGCGGTTGCAGTCATCCCACTTATTTTTGGATATAAATTTAAAAAATTGTGCAAAGTAATTGAACCTAATATTTTTCCACTGGATTGAATATTCAATTCTTCCTTTGCTTCTACTGCAGCTTGTAATCCATCTGGCCAATGTCTTTTATCTGCAATCCTGCCAGTAAGTTCATCGATTAACTCGATCCTACCTCCTCGAATAATGTAATGGATATCTCTTTTTAGTAAAACTTCAGCATGAAGAGCGCAATGGAGTGAGGCCATCGTATCGACGTTTTCATTCCTAAATAAGTTCTCACAGGATAACAATTGTTCTGCTTTTTTTATTCCTAATTCTGTTAAATACACATTTCGTTCATTTTCGTCAGTTGCATAATCTATCCCTTGTTGTAAATTTCTTATGATTGCTGTGAATTGTTTCCGATCTTCCTGTGAAGTAGATTCTTTGTCTGCAATGACAAGAGGAACCCTTGCTTCATCAATAAGAATAGAGTCTGCTTCATCTACTAATGCAAAGTGAAAAGGGCGATGAACTATTGATTTGTTATCATAACAAATGGAATCTTTCAAGTAATCAAAACCTGCTTCTTTAGCGGTCAAGTAAGTAATATCAGCATCATACGCTTCCTTTCTAGCTTTTTTATCCATCCCTTCTTTAATAAAACCAACTGATAAACCTAAATAGTTATAAATAACACCCATCCATTTAGCATCTCTTGTTGCTAAATAGTCATTAAAGGTTAGAATATGTACGCCTTTTCCCAGCAATGCATTTAAATAAGCAGGGAGAACAGCTGCAACTGTTTTACCCTCCCCAGTTTGCATTTCAATAACTTTTCCTTCATGAAGAGCCATCCCTGCTATAAGCTGTTCATCAAAGAGCTGAAATCCCAATACTCGTTTTACTGTTTCGTAAACTAATGCATAGGCTTCAATTAATAATTCTTCAAGAGATGTACCGCTTTTCGCTTGCTGCATTAATGTTAAAGAGCGTTGTTTCATTCGATTTTTTTTCCAGGTTTCGAAACGAAATGTTTTAATCTTTTTTACATTTTCTTTATATTTTCTAAGTTTATGTTTGTTGTAAGCAAAAGTGATTTTATCCAAAACAGAATTAGTATTTTGATTCATCCGAAGAAAACCTCCTAAATATGTAGCTTCTTTAATTAGTGACTTTTATAAGGTTTAAGTTTTTCAGTCCAAATTGTTTACTTTAAATAAAGCTGTTTTGGCATTGATTGTTGTTATACGTTCTATGATGTAAGCACGTATACATCTAAATTTCGTGGCATCTTTTCTTCTATAAAACGATGATTGTTGAGTAAAGCGACATCTTAATTTTCTATTGTAGGAACTATAGTAACAAAGTTTACAAAAAGAGCCTTTGGTAGGACTGTTTTCGAATAGAATGTTGTTTTTCGTACTAAAAATTATACACGTATTCGCCTAAATTTCGTGGCATCTTTTCTTCTATAAAACGATGATTGTTGAGAAAAGCGACATCTTAATTTTATTGTAGGAACTATAGTAACAAAGTTTACGAAAAGAGCCTTTCGTATAGTAATTAGAAACAAACAGGAAATTTATTACTCAAAGTATAAATCAAACGTACAAAAGAGTATGATGATATCATAATAAAACTGAATAGTGTTTCATCATATTTGTTTAAAAAGGATTGATTCTCAGAGGACATTATTCTGTTATTGTTTTTTTCCAAGAGGATGAGGTAGTGAATTTTAGATTTTATAAAAATACACAACATAGAATAATAATAAAATATTTTATCATGATTAGTTTATTTTTACCATTTTAAAACTTCTAGAAATTCAAATTGGAAATGGGATATATTTCTTATTATGAAAAACAACTATAATATGGAAGAAAAGATTGTTTGGAAAAATTTAAATAATTGATGTTAGTGAAGCAGTGTTTAAGAAGAATTTTAGAACAAAAGGGGAATTAATTTCGTGGATATTATAACATTTGGAAAAAAAGAAGCAGGAATAGAATACAATTTAAGACGTGCGGTTTATTGTGTAATCTTCAATAGACACAACAAAAGAGTAGCCATAATTAAAACAGCCGATGGAAATTACTTTCTTCCTGGTGGTGGAATAGAAGGAAACGAGACACATGAGGAATGTTTAAGAAGAGAATCTAAAGAAGAGATGGGAATGGACATTAATATTGGTGCTTTTATAGGATGTGCTAATAGGTATTTTTATTCAACTAATGAATTAAAGTACTTTTTCAGTGAAGGTTATTTTTATATATGTGATATTGGTAAGGAAACAAGTGAACCAATAGAAAAAGACCATTTTCTAGAATGGATTGAACCATCAAAAGCAATTAAGGACTTATTTCATGAACATCAAAGTTGGGCAGTTAATGAAGCTTTGAAGCGATTATATGTAATCTACTAATAGCGCGTTTAAGAAATAATAAGAGCCCATTTCAAATAAAAATAGGTATTCCTCAAATTGAAGTAGTTTCATAGCAATAATGGCCATATCCATTACAATTGACATCACCTCCAAAAATAAGTTAAGTGTTGTAAATCAAGAGAGAAATCATATTTGAAGCATCTAATTCAAACAAACTGGAACTAGTCTAGAAAAAGATAGGCTTCATTGTTTCAAAATTTGCAAATTGTTGAATAACCCTTGGTATAGTGTTAAAATTGTATTTACTATTAAACGAAAGGAATGATGGGTGGACAATGGTTAACTAACCTAACTTTTAGTTTTTGAAATTATATATTTCAAATAATAAAAACTTAGGATTAGTCTGCCCATTTTTCTATATACTAAAGAGCTGTAATGATAAGTAGCTTTTTTGAGTACGGCAAAAATGCTTTTTGACTAATCCTTCCAAAATTATTTGGGAGGATTTTTTATTCTCCCTGAAAAAGAAGGGTGATGTTTTATGTTAGAACTACTGCAGTTACAAAATATAAAAGCTGAAATTGAAGATCATAATATTTTTGAAAATATAAATACGAATGTACAACAAGGGGATATTATCGGAATCATAGGTAAAAACGGTGCTGGTAAATCAACTTTATTACAATTACTGAACGGTGACCTTCCATCAACAAGAGGACATATAAAACACGTACAAAATGATCTTACAATTACTATGATTGAACAAGAAAAAGAGTCTTATTTTCTTGGTGAGGTTACACCCCAAGAGGAAGTGTTATTAAAGAGTTGGAATGTTCCAAACTGTGACTACTTAAGTTTAAGTGGAGGAGAAAAATTAAAAGCACGTCTTGCCAAAGGTCTAGCCAAAAATGCTGACATTTTATTGCTCGATGAACCAACAAACCACTTGGATGAACAGAGTTTGGATTTCCTTATAAGAAAACTTAATAGTTATAAGGGTACTATTATTCTCGTATCACATAATCGTTATTTTTTGGATAAAGTTGTAACAAAAATATGGTCAATTGAAAATCAAACACTTATTAGTCATTGTGGTAACTACACCAGTTTTTTGGAATATCGTGAAAGAGAGCGACTAACTCAACAGCGTGAATATGAGAAACAACAAAAAATGATAAAACGAATAGAAGGTCAAATGAACCAACTAACATCATGGGCAAAGTCTGCTCATGCTCAATCAACAAAACAGGAAGGTTTTAAAGAATATTATCGAGTAAAAGCTAAGCGAATGGATTCACAGGTAAAATCAAAAGAAAGACGTCTTGCAAAAGAACTTGAAAAAATGAAAGTTGAGGCACCTAAGGCTGAGTACCAAATTAATTTTTCATTAATAGCAAGCAATAAAGTCGGGAAGCGGTTCTTAGAAGTAAAAGATTTAGCAAAATCTTTTGAAGGACAAAAGCTTTTTAAAGATGCTAATTTTACCATTCAGCATGGAGAAAAGGTTGCAGTTTTAGGCCCAAATGGTAGTGGAAAAACTACCTTTTTAAATATGATTGCTGGAAAAGAAGTAGTTACTAAAGGAGATATATGGGTTTCTTCAGCAGCAAATATCGGCTATTTAACTCAAGAGGTATTTGACTTGCCTCTTTTTCAAACTCCCAAACAGTTATTCGACAAAGAGTCATTTGCAGAGAGAGGACACGTACGTAATTTAATGAAACATTTAGGGTTCCTTGACCGTCAGTGGACAGAACCGATTGAGAACATGAGTATGGGTGAGCGTGTGAAGTGTAAATTAATGAAATATATTCTAGAAGAAAAAGATGTACTCATCCTAGATGAACCCACGAACCATTTAGATTTGCCTTCTCGTGAACAACTTGAAGAAACATTAGAAATATATAATGGCACTCTATTGGTTGTGTCACATGATCGTTATTTTCTTGATAGAACAACAAACGCTAAACTCGTATTTTCAAATCATACTATTTATAAGCAAATTAATGGGAAAGAATCTTTATACACAAGAGATGATAATGAAGAATTACGTTTAACACTTGATACCGAACGACAAGAAGTTTTAGGGAAGCTTAGCTGTATGGCTCCAAATAACAAAGAGTATGAGGAACTTGATGTTAGATTTAAAGAGCTTACAAAATTAATAAAAGATCTTCAATGATTCGTTGTAGAATCATCTAGCATCATGTTTTAGTTATTCTTTGTGGCGTGTTTCTGTTATAAAAAAGACATTTTTTTTATAAAAAATTTTTGGCTTATATAAACACAGTAGGTATGATTATAGATTACAAACAATTACATTTGTTATAAAATACATGTTGTAATAAGAGAATTTCATTGTAGGTGAGGTCATAAGCTCAAATTGAGAACAATTGGATCAACTGATAATGCGGATTTTAACTGACTTTTTTTGCAAAGGCTTTTATCGTAAACTTTGTTACTATAGTTCCTACAATAGAAAATTAAGGTGTCGCTTTACTCAACAATTATCGTTTTATAGAAGAAAAGAGCCACGAAATCTAGATGTATACGTGAATAAATTTTGTACGAAACTATTTTTTGAATACAGAATATCATTCTAGCTCTTTAATCTTCGCTTGAGAAGAGAATGGGGTATTTTGTCATAGAAATATCTTGTCCCAATAGTTAGTGGCAATATTTAAAGTTATAGTGTTACGAATAGAAAGTATTTCGTAAATAATGAGGGGGAATTTTATAATGAAGATCGCACTAAAACAAATAATTCAGTTAGAAGACGATAGCAAATATGAGAAGATCTACAAGCATTTTAGTTCCAATGTAATCCCCCACAAAGGTGATTTTATTTGTGACCATCTTTATGAAGATGCCTCTGAGAGTGAGATTATAAGGGTAGCAATTAATTATACCTCAAACGTATGCTATGTTACGCTTGCCCCCATTCAGCTTGAGTCAAACGATGTAAAATACTTGAGAGAATATGTAGATGCTGCAATTAGATTTGATTGGGATTGTCCATTAAGGAAGTATTAAGCAATAATATTTTTGTAGTATGTGATTCTATTAGGCTACCAAAGCGGGCTATCAATATCATAGAAGTATATAAAATTTGAAAGGTTTTAAATTACGAAAACCAGGGATGTTTCATCGTTTATTTTGTGGAAGTTTGCTGGATCTGCAAAATGGTTAAATTGTCTAGCTTAGCAATCGTTGTTTTCTTATTCTTATTTTTTATTTCAGTATATAAAGTAATCCATGCTACTGCTTAGTAATTATAAACTGAATAGCCTAATTTCTTTATTTGATATTAAGAAATTAGGCTTTTTTATATTATCATCTCAATTAGAACGTACATTTTGTCCATTTTAATTACGACATAAATTGTCGTTGTTGGATGGTACATTATTGTTATAAGTAAAATATACCATTTAGGGGGAGAATTTATGTTTAAGAAATTAGAATGTGTTGCAATTTATACAGATGATATTCAAAAATCTACCAATTTTTATCTTTCTTTAGGATTAAAACAAAACTGGAAGGTAGAAAGAAAGTTAGATAGTGGTGGAACGTGGACAATCATAGGGTTGAAATTCCCAGAAGAAAATAGTTCAGAGCTTGTTTTACAAAATGATCCAAATATCAATGTCACAGATGTTGAAATTCTAGTAGATGACGTCAATATAACTTATCAAGAACTTAGCAAAAATACAGAGATAACATGGATTAAAAAGCCGTTTTCAACTGAGTCTGGTCATGTTGCTGTAATGGAATCACTTGATAAAAATGTATTTGTGCTAGTTGGAAAATAAGAGGTTGCGATTATTGTGATGAAGCTATATAGAACTGTAATTAGAGACAACATGTTACTAGTTTTTCAGTTCTTTTAGCTAGGTTTTTTTCGTATAATTTATAGCTATCGCACTGAAACTAGAAGCTAAAGATGTCATTTTACCCCACCGTTTTATAGAAGAACAGATTCCAAAAAAATCTAGTTTTTTCATGGTTATTTATTAATACGAAAAAACAATCTAATTGAAAGCAGCCTTTCGAAAAGATAAGAGAAAGCTACATAATTAAGGAGGAAAAACGGTGAAGGTAGCCTTAGGACATATAACAGATGCACCAAAAATCGTGTCATTCTTCAAAAGAAATTTGTGTCGCAATAATAGTGGTATTTATTCTGAAGAATTTTTTTGCCCTCTTGGAATTCAAGCAGCCATATGGAGAAAGCAGCTGATTGTGGCTATAGTAGATAATCAAATAGTAGGCGCTTTTCGATTTTATAGAAAAAAAACATCCAATAGCATTTCGTTATATCAATTTGCTATAAATGAAGATTTTCGGGGGCAAGGGTTGTTGAAGAAGATGTTACGCACTATCAATGATTTACCAATCTATGCATTATGCCCTATCGAATCAAAATTTAATGAATATTATTTTAAATCAGGTTGGCATTTACAAGAACAAAATATTAGTTTTAAAGTTTGGATATTTAAAAACTAAAAACCTTTAGTTTTAGTTAATGACTATGTTCTGTCTAAGTACTACTGAAAGTTCAAAATACATAATTAGATCTAAAACAACATTTTGGACATAAAAAAGTTAAGTGATAGTTCAGTTGTTAGATTTTGGGTCTTAAGTTATACTAGTTTCACATAATACCTCTATGGACATGCCTATTAATGTTTGGGCTGGTGCGTTTATCTAAGTCGTGCCTTTTTTATAGTACTTAACATAGACCAACACAGTTTGTTATTAAAGTAATAGAAGGTTTGGAAATGTGAAATTTTAACATATAACATGTATCATTAATTGCTATATTATGGTTTGTAATTTAAAGTAATGTAATAAGGGAAGAAGTTGGAGGAAAAATTTTGAGTAACTTCAAAAGAACCATTGTATTACTTAATACATTAAAACAAAAAATCTATAAGTATGAAGATGAGGGGTTATCAAGTACTGAACAAGCCTCTATTGAAAAAATTAAGAGGACAAACCCCTATGGATTAATAGTGATGACCTTAGGAGGCATTTCTTTTGCTTTCGGATATAAATTGCTGGTTTTACCTATTGTAACGCTTATGTTCGGTATCATTGCTTATGGTACTTTTGAAAAGGCAAGTGAAGATAACCCTTGGACTTTTTATATAGGGTTAATATTGGCTCTAATTGGTTTGTATATGTATGTGCGAGGATTTGATCATAAACTCATAATATAAAAATATACTGTGTTAACCAATTTTCTTCTTTAATAGATCTAGGAATCCATTATCATTTGAGGACTATGTAAAGAACACAATCAAATGATAATGGATATTAATATTATTATCCTTTGGCAGGAACGGTTTAAGAGATTTACTTGCACTATAACTTTTCAACATTCTATATATTTTATAATACCGTAACTCCTTCGATATTCTAAGAGTATATTTGACCACTTTATTTGCGGTTTAGAAATAGAAAAATCCTCTATTATTGGCTTTTGAATTTTCTTATGAACAGGATCGTTTTTAAAGCTCTAATCGTAAACTTTTTAACTATCGTTCCTATGCTAGAAGATAAAAGCGAGAAGCATACGTGTATATTTAACGTACTAAATACAACAATCTATACGAAATCAGTCTAAATTAATACAAATGGAAGTTTTTGGAATTGTGGGTTGGGATATAAAACTTCTATTATAAACTACGTTTCCTCAAAAATATCATGTTTGTAATGAGGTAAGATACTATGTTTCCAGCTAAGGCAAAGAAAATCATCACCCAGAGCCCGCCTATACCATTATTAATATAGATTCCATCTGGATAAAAATATGAAAGTACTAAAAATGAAGACTGGGTAACACTACCTATTAAAAAAACAAAATATCCTAATAGTACTCGTTTTCTATTCACTGCCACGAGATGTTTCTTTCTGAATAAATACAATATAAAAAATAGCATCGAATTCATAAATATTAAAATAAATATGTAATTATAAAGTAACTCCATAACACACCTCTATACTTATAACTTTCTTTGTAATGTTATCACAGAATTGGAGAAATGCATTGTAGTAAATAATTGAAAGAGTCTACCATATGTTATAAGTTATATTTATTACTAAGGCAAATTAAAGGTAAATCAAAGTAATTATATTGATTGAGTATTTAAGTAGCTATGTGCATACATTTAATTCTCGAAAATTTACAAGTGTTCCTCAAAATTATTCTTTAACTATTAAGGAACCAATAAAAAATTTTATCGTTACTCAATTATAATTTAGATGAAAAGCCTAATCTTTCATAACATATTTTGAAGGATCTGGCTTTTTCATTTTGTGTTCTGTTATATATCTTATCTAAATAAATGTTCTTAAAATCCATGTCTTTAATACGCTAAATCATGGAACTAGGAATAATAATCTAGTAGTATAATTATGGGCATATTAAATGAAGGAGTTTGTTATGGCGATAAAGTGGGTTGAAATTACAGAGGAGAATTTTACAGAATTTGAGAGGGTTTTGGAGCTATATAATCAAGTATTTCCTATTGAAGTGAGAGAACCACAGTATATTTTTTACAGAAGTTTACAATATGCTAAGGAAAGAAGACCGAACAATTATCACTTCTTAGTTGGGATGAAAGAAAATCAACTTGTTTCATTTGCAACAGGACACTATTTTGCAGGCGTAAATTCAGGGTTCATTGTATATATTGTAACTAACCCTCTTATTCAAAGTAAGGGACTAGGTTGATTCGCTAACTTATGAAACAAAAATACATACTTTGATATCTCAATAAAAATATTAAAGTAAGTGTTTTATTGAAAGCAAAATAATTTACAAAGATTAAATTTCCGATTATAATTCAACTATTCAATTAATCTATTGAATAGTTGAAAGGAGATTATTCATGCTTAATGAACGTAATTTAAAAGACATGTTATATCAAGAGTATGCAAGGATAGGGAAAAGTTTATCAAGCCCTAAACGATTGGAAATTCTTGACCTGTTATCTCATGGCCCTAAGTCTGTGGATGCTTTAGCAAAGTGTACAACAATGTCTGTTGCAAATGTATCTCAGCACTTGAAAACTCTGTATAATTCAAAGCTAGTTAAGTTTAAGAAGGAAGGAAACTTCGTTATTTATGAACTAGCTGATGAAGTAATTTCGAATTTTTTAAATTCATTACATGCATTATCAGAGAAGCAATATATGCAAGTACAACAAATTAAAGAAGAGTTTTTAAATAATCAACTTGATATAGAAGGAATAACTCTTTTAGAGCTTAAAGACCGAATGGACAAAGGTGAGGTTTTACTGTTGGATGTAAGACCGAAGGAAGAGTATGAAAAGGCTCATATCCCAGGAGCAGTTTCTTGTCCTATCGAAGAATTGGAAGCTAAACTTGCATCTTTGCCTGCCAATAGTAATGTAGTTGCTTATTGCAGGGGACCTTATTGCTTAATGTCGGCAAAAGCAGTAGAAATCCTTAAGGCAAAAGGTATTAATGCATTTCGATTGGAAGATGGTGTTAGAGAATGGGATCAATTTGTTTAATAATGAAATAAACGCTCCTTTTGGACAAAAGAAACTAAGAAAGCATCGATAGATTCTATATGTGCTAATGTTCCAATAATTCAAGGCATAAAGAAATACCTTTCTTATGGGTGGAGTTGCTGAAAATAAACAAATATCTTCATGTGTACAATCTCTTAAATAGTACATTTGTTAGAAGGATCAAAGTGGGATGGCATTATCAATTTAATGACTAAATACAAGAAGGTGATAATGGGTGTTAAGTAAAGAACAAGATTCGATTGAGAGTTATATAAATTCACCAGAAAAACTTAAAAAATTATATAAACGAGTGTTGTTTGTTGTGAGTCTATCACAAATATTTGGAGGAGCAGGTCTTGCGGCGGGGATTACGGTAGGTGCTCTTTTGGCCCAACAAATGCTCGGAACGGATGCTTATGCTGGAGTTCCTTCAGCTCTAATAACTATAGGTTCAGCAGGAGCAGCTTTAATCGTAGGGAGACTCTCTCAGCGATATGGGCGTCGTACAGGTCTATCGACAGGTTTTATTGTAGGTGGACTCGGATCAATTGGAGTGGTGATTGCTGCCCTAATGAATAATGTTATTCTTTTATTTGCTTGCCTCCTAATTTATGGGGCAGGTACTGCAACAAATTTACAAGCCCGTTATGCAGGGACGGATTTAGCAAACAAAAAACAACGAGCTACTGCAATCAGTACTACAATGGTTATGACAACGTTCGGAGCTGTTGCTGGTCCGAATTTAGTAGAAATAATGGGTGAATTTGCTCTTTTCATTGGTGTTCCAGCTCTTTCAGGTCCTTTTATTTTATCCGCTGCAGCATTCATCTTAGCAGGTCTTGTACTATTTATTATGTTACGTCCTGATCCATTAGAAATTGCAAAAAGGATAGCAGCTTATAAACAAGAAAATGCGCAAGCAAATAATTCGTATTCTCCTAATAAAACTAATAATAAAAGAGGTCTTGCAGTCGGTGCAACGGTTATGGTTCTAACTCAAATTGTAATGATAGCAATTATGACCATGACACCAGTGCATATGAAACATAATGGTCATGGCTTAGCTGCAATCGGCATTGTTATTGGATTTCATATAGGGTCAATGTATTTACCATCACTTATTACAGGGGTACTTGTTGATAAAGTTGGTCGAACAGCAATGAGTATAGCTTCGGGAATTACATTGTTATTCGCTGGCTTATTAGCAGCATTCGCGCCAAGTGATTCAATGATTCTATTAGTTATAGCCCTTTCCTTACTTGGTTTGGGATGGAACTTTGGTTTAATTAGTGGTACTGCTCAAATAGTTGATTCTACTGAGCCATCCACTCGTGCAAAAACACAAGGGACACTTGATGTTTTTATTGCATTAGCAGGAGCTTCTGGCGGTGCTCTTTCGGGTGTGGTAGTGGCTAATACAAGCTTTGTTACATTATCATTGGGTGGAGGATTACTTTCCTTGCTTCTAATACCTGCTGTCATTTGGTCTCGTAGAGGTAAAGTATTAACAAACTCAATAAATCAAAAATCTGTATAAATCGCTAATCTTATTTATTAAATATGTGGTAATAGTAGCGACAAATGAAAAATTAAAGGTACAATTTTTTGTGCTGATACTCATGAATCAAATTTTATCAGTAATTTTATGCAGCTATTTGTCTGTGTAAAGATGTTTTTGGTTTAGCTGGTAATAAAGATAATCATCTTATAGTTTTAAAGGTGTTTATCAAGCATTGTCCAAATTCTTTGTTTATCTTAACTGTAATGAATGCTTTAAGTATAATTAGAAGTATTACTGATGGTGCGTTCGATATTTAATTGAACTAAAATGGATAAATAAACCATTGTAAGTCCTGAAGTTGAAACGATAGATGTCGAAATATACACTTCAGCTTTTACTTTCTGTGACTTGAAAGTGACGGTTTTGTGGTGGAAAATGCATACAACTTGTTCTGCTGGTAATTTTCAAGATAAGCAACTAAATGATATGTAAATAATGATGATTGCACGAGGAAATTAAGGAGAGAAGTGTTGGTTTTTATTCGAACACTTCTCTTATTTTTGTATGACTAATAAGGCAATAAGGCTAAAGTAGGAAGGATAATAGCTATAGCAAGCATTTTTAACATAGAGGGCGAAAAGAGAGAAGTCCCCTAATTTTGTTTAGAATTAATGAATAGTGAGTCATTTCCTTAACCTGTATATATGCTACCTAATATAGATTAACGAAATGATTGATCGACCTCAAAGAAAAATTTGGTGCACTTTTGAAGAAGAGATATATTCTTTAAATAGTTTCTTACACAATATTAATAGTGTAAGTTTTCGGTAAACCGATTTCGGTTACTTTATATAGAAAGATTGGTGATATGGAGAGAAAAAAAGGAAATATTAGTAAAGGAGAATATGGTATAATTGTAAAAGTTTAAAAATTCATTCAATAAAATAAGGGATGACTACTAAGTGAGATATTCAAACAAACTCCAATGTTATTATTATCTCTCAACATAAACGGAGAAGCGCTAATATTAACAAAGACTGATTAACGTTTCTCCTAATTTGAAAGGGGAATTTCTTTTGAATAATGTTAATGTAAGACTTGAACAATTAAATTCGGAAAACTGGTATGAGTGCTGTCGCTTAGAAGTATCAAAGGAACAAGAAAAATATATGGAACCAAATGCAATTTCTATAGCTCAATCAAAGTTTGAACCTACATTAAAACCTTACGGGATCTATTTCGAAGATAAATTAGTAGGTTTCTTAATGTATAATTCTGTAAAAGAAGAACTTGACGGTTATTGGATTTACAGAATAATGATTGATAAGAATTTTCAAGGCAAGGGTATAGGTAAGGAAGCAACTAAGTTAATGATATTAGAGATGGTGAAATTATTGGATGCAAAAAAAATTATTGTAGGTTATAATCCAGAAAATTCGGGAGCTCATCATTTGTATGCAAATTTGGGATTTGTTGATAATGGCGATAGATTTGGAAAAGAGATGGCTGTTATTAAAAATATAACAGATTAAAAGATACTAAAAGGAATAGAACATAGGTTTGTAGCAAATAAGGGTTTTTGATTGATCTAACTCAGAAGCAGAATTTATGCCTATATAAAATTGATGAACTTTATAGTGAGTTACATAAATTTAGTTATATTTTAATTTTTCCATAATATTATTGTATACATGATAATATGTTCGTTTTGGAGGAGTGAAAAAACATGCCAGAGTTAAAAGTTAAGGATGTAAAAGTTCATTATCAAGTATACGGAACTGGAAAACCTATTATTATGATTCATGGCTTTTCTCCAGATATGAGGTTAATGACAGGATGCATGGAACCAGTATTTTTAAAAAGAGAGGGTTACAAAAGAATATATATAGATCTTCCAGGAATGGGGAAAACAAAAGAATATGATGGAGTCAAAAATTCTGATGATATGTTAGATATAGTCATTGAATTTATAGATAATATAATACCAAATGAGTCTTTTTTAGTTGTGGGAGAATCATATGGTGGCTATTTAGCTAAGGGAATTATTCATAAAAGGAAGAAAAAAGTGGACGGAGCTGCATTTATTTGTCCAGTGATTATTCCTGAAGTGAGTGAAAGAACTCTCCCTGATCACTCCATAGTTTATAAAGATAATGAATTTTTAGAGCAACTAGATAAGGATGAAAGAGAAGGTTTTGATTCAGTGTCAGTCATACAGGATGAATATAATTTTAATAGATTTAAAAATGAAATATTAACTGGGTGTAAAATAGCGGATGGACAATTTTTAGCCAAGATAAAGCAACAATATAGTTTTACTTTTGATGCAGGTCAAGATTTGTATGAACTGCCAAGCGTATTTCTTCTTGGAAGGCAAGATTCGATGGTTGGGTTTAAAGATGCACTCGATTTAATTGATAAATTTCCAAGAGCTACTTTTGCAATTTTAGATAAAGCAGGACATAACTTACAAATTGAACAAAAGGCGGTTTTTGATACACATATAATGGATTGGTTAGCTAGAGTAACAGAGAAAAAGTAACAAAGAGGTGTATCTAGTAACTCTTATAATAATATGCTGATCTGCCTCTGCAATTGAAAGGCACCTTTTGGATCGAATGTTGAATTAGCAAGAATTCCATTAAAGGTTGGTAAGTGAAAGAAGGGTTATCACGTAAGACATAACAAATTGAATGGTGGATAATACACGTGGATATATTAATTGAAAAATTAGATGTGACAGATGCGGAAAATTTGTATAAGTTTGAACTACAAAACAGAAATTTTTTCGAAGAAATGGTGCCGGGCAGAGGTGACGACTACTATAAGCCTGATGTATTTAATAGAAGGCATGAAACTTTACTTGAAGAACAAGCTCGAGGGTGTTCATATTTCTACTTAATTAAATCTACAGATCGTTCTATTGTTGGAAGAATAAACCTAGTTGATATTGATAAATCACAAAAAATTGGTCATCTAGGATATAGAGTAGGTCAACGATATACTGGGAAAGGTGTAGCTAAAAAAGCACTACAATTACTATTAGAAACGTTAACAGACCGAGATATAACACAAGTTAAGGCGAAAACAACAACCAATAACATAGCATCTCAAAAAGTTTTAGAGATAAATGGATTTGAGCATACAGAATCCTATGATGAAGAATTTGAAATGAATGGTCAGAAGTTAAAATTTGTTTATTATACATGGACGAATAAAGCTTTATTTTGCTAAACTGAGCCCTTGAAATCACAATACGAGTAAAATATACAGTATTTAGTATGTATTGCCCTCAGGAGATCAAGTAGAATGGATAGCTGATAAGAAGGTTCTCGACCGACTCGTTTCAAAGTGGTAGGGTAGTTTAGAGGTATTTCGACTTTTAATTCCTTCTCTATAATTTGTCAGCTACATTTTGTATATAATGAGTTTTAAGAATATATCCACTTTCTGAAAATGTTTAATGTATTATTAAATCTAAGAAAAAGGTTTAAACCTTTTTCTTTTTAGTATGATCAAGTTTAGTAATATCATATTATTCGGTGTTTCTTTCTCAACAGTTTGTCAAGTAAAGGCTACAAATAAGAAAGTCTGAGGTATTATTTTTTATCTACTAATTGATTTGTTTTCAATTCCAAATAATGTGTTTAAGACACTTGGACAATGATTTGTGTATAATTATGATATAAATAAGTTAGAAGAGAAAAATTCGAATACTATTACTCTAGTCTAAAGAAAAGGTTGGTTTAATTATGTTATGGGAGAATCATTAAAACATTTCATTGATAGCCGTGTAGGAATCTCTAAATCGAAGAGGTTATGGATGGCTATAATTCTAGGAACATTAGCAGGGTTTGGACCGTTATCGATTGATATGTATTTGCCAGCACTTCCTGATATAGCAAAAGACTTTAACGTAAGCCCATCACTAGTTCAACTTAGTCTGACTTTTTTCTTACTTGGTTTAGCATTTGGTCAGCTTTTAGCTGGACCAATTAGTGATGTGCGAGGGCGACGTTTACCATTATTAATTGGCTTAATGACCTATTTTGTTGTTTCCCTTTTATGTGTTTTCAGTCCTTCTATCTGGACATTAATTGTTTTGCGCTTTATTCAAGGGTTGGCAGGTTCAGCGGGTATTGTTATATCAAGGGCGGTTGTTCGGGATTTGTATTCGGGCACAGAACTTACTAAGTTCTATGCATTGCTTGCATTAATCAATGGTATTGCTCCTATTATGGCTCCAGTATTAGGAGCACAGTTATTAAAAATAGTCCCATGGCAAGGTGTATTTATTTTATTAAGTATTATAGGTTTAGTGATGTTTTTTGTCGTCCTATTAGGTTTACCGGAAACCCTTCATGACGATAAGCGGTCAGTTGGGGGAATGAAAAATACCTTTACTACTTTCCGAAATCTTATTTTGGACCGAACCTTCATAGGATTTGCATTAGCTCAAGGGTTTGTCTTCGCTGCTATGTTTGCTTATATATCTGGTTCTCCCTTTGTGGTGCAGAATATTTATGGAGAATCACCACAAATGTTCAGTCTCATCTTTGCAATCAATGGATTAGGTATCATGATTGCTAGTCAGACCACAGGGAAGTTGGCAGGACGAATACATGAGTCAAAGCTTTTTCTTTTTGGATTAGCTACTTCACTATTTGGGGGAATATTATTATTTGTGTTGATTCTCCTACATGCTAAGTTAATTTTCCTGCTAATCCCACTATTTTTTGTCGTATCAAGTGTCGGGATTGTAAGTACATCTGGATTTTCACTAGCTATGCAAAAACAAGGAAAGAATGCAGGAAGTGCAGCAGCCCTATTAGGGGTCATGTCATTAGCTTTAGGTGCATTTGTAGCACCATTAGTTGGGGTAGGAGGGGAACACACAGCTATACCAATGGGAATGGTTATCGTAGGTGCAGGTGCAAGCGCGGCACTTTCCTATTTATTTCTAGTCCCTCGAGGGGAAAGGTAATTATACGCTGATCATCCAATAAAGGGTGTTAGTAAAAGGTGCCTTTGGTGAAAGGAATGTAAATCATGGAGAGATATTTATTTCTTTTTGGAATTATTGTACTAGGATTTAGTGGTATATATTTTGTAATGAACTTTATTGTTGAATACGATGGTGGTGTTCTCATAATGTCAGTGTTAGGAATGTTAAATGCAAGCATTGCAATTGGAGTTTCTGAGATTCTAAGTAAAATAAAGAACATTAAACATTAGGTATGCATAAGAAGGTACTAAAGGCTATTTGGACTACCTTAAGAATAGTTACTGAAGTTTTACGAGATTCTCTACAGAGTGCTTACATTGGATATTTTTTGAAACAGAAGTAGTTAAGTTAATAGTAGAATATAGATATAACAAGCAGAAGCTATACCGTATTCAAGTAGGAGTTATTCCCCATAATATTAGTTCAATTATAGAATTGGAAAAATCTGGTTTTCATAAAGAGGGTATAGCTAAAAATGTAAAGATAAATGGGGTTTGGAAAGATCACCAACAGTTGCCATTATCAACTCAAATGATTAAATAGATCAAGAAGTATTTAAATGAAACATAATAGAAAGTAGGATGAATAAGAGCATGCCATTATTTGACATGCTCTAGTCCTATGTATAACTAAGGCTGAATACAAGGACCATTCGGACCAGCACAAATTGGTGGATTATGGTCAGCACTTGCAACAGATAAACCAGATCCAATTATAGTTAAAGTTAATGCTGTACATACTAACACTTTTTTAATTTTCATACCCTATAACACCTCCTGTTAATAATTACCTAAATTACATATTCTTCATAAAAATTGTAAATCCTTCTAGAATTTTGTATATTTTTCGGAAAAATTAAATTATTTTTATAGAACTCATTGATTATTGAGGTTACCATGCCTGTTCTTTTTTTGTTCGGATTAGAGAAGAAAAGGGTGCCACGAACTCTAGTTGTAAATTCACATCAAACTTCGCCAATATGGGGAACTATCGTATAATTCGAATTCAATAGCAAATTCTAATTTGGAGCCTTAATCTTAATAATGAAAAACTTCCTAAACCAATAGTGATAATATGGTTCTTATATTTCGTAATACTTGTAAGTAGTAATTGTCAATTTGTGATTATTCAAAAAATATAATCGTAAGAACAACTCTGACAAGTATATGTCAGAGTTCATTTGTTATGATCTATGTTAGTTAATCAATCCTTTCGAATTAACAAATTAGTCTTTTCGGGAAGTAATAGTCACCCGGTATTTAAAATGAAATTAATTGTATAAAATAATTCATTGCTGTCCTAAATTAGTTTCAATAAGTGCCACAAACGTTAGCTACAATTAAATCAAACACAGTCTAGGTAAATAACATTTATACTAATTTCTTATATATCATCATTATATTAAAGCACTTATAATTGAAAAACAGGGTGGAGAGGCTATGATTTCAGAATGAGTAAAGGTTGATTTTTCTAATTGTAAATCGTTAGTTAAACAGGGACAGGTAGAGGCTTGACTGATGCAATATATTTTATATACGACTATAGTCATGCTGAAACAAAAGGTGGAAATAGATAAAAACCTTTTGTGGGAGGATGGGAAAATATTGATATAATTTTAAAAATTATTGTTAAGATTAATGCTTAGACCTTTGACAACACCAAAATAGATTAGGGGATATAATAATGAATATTAATGAAAAAACATATCTAAGTATAGAAGAGATTATTTCATTACCAACCATATCAGGTACTAACTTAAGTGATGATGGTAAAAACGTAGCATTTGTCAAGAAGACAACTAACTGGAAGGACAATAATTATAGGAATCATATATGGATATATGAAAAAGATAAGGGGCAGTGTTATCCATTAACAACTAGTGATATAGATAGTACATCCCCATTGTGGTCTCCAAATTCTAGATATATCGCATACCTTAGCCTCGTAGGTGAAGGGGATAATAAGAAAAACCAGATATTTGTTAAGTCAATAGATGGTAATAGTGAATTTCAAATAACTGATGAGAAAGAAGGGGTTAATAAATTCAAATGGGAGCCTACTGGCAAGGGTTTTTATTATGTTGCACATTCAGAAGAATGTGAATCTATCAAGAAACGTAAGGAACTATATGGAGATTTCCAACATATAGGTAAGGAATACCAGAATAATTGTTTATATTACATTGAAATAGAAAAAGAGATTCAAAATGATAAAGATGAACTCAACAATAGTGTTGTTTATCAACTAACTGATGGTAAGGATTTTCATATCCATGAGTTTGATATTTCAAATGATGGGAAAAAGGCAGTTTTAATGACTACACCAAGCCCAAATTTGGGAGATTTTATAGATGGAGATCTATATATACTAGATATTAAACCTAGAGAGCTACAAAAGATGAATATAGATAAGTTATTGAGAGGGAGTATTTGCTTTTCTCCTGATGGCAGCAAAATTTGTTACTCAGCAAGCATAAGAGAGAAGGATTACTATAAGACCCACATACAAGATAGTACAATAGAGATATATGATATTAATACTGGGGAGCTAATTCAACCTTTAACAGATAATGATAGTACTGTTATTCCATTACGGTGGACAGCTAAAGGAATTTTAATTAGATGGCAAGATAGAACTAATTATCTTATTGGGTTGTTATCTGACAATGGCACTGTGGAAATGTTAAGCGAAAAAGTAGATAGTTTTATAATGGAAGCTTCTATAACAAGAGATGGAAATCATATATCATATAATAAGGCTATTACAAATGAAAACTTTGAAATTTATTTAGACAATAAAAAAATAACGAATGAAAATAGCTTTTTCAAAGGAAAGCTTAAAAGTAACAGGGAAGTAATCTCATGGCGAAGTAGTGATGGTCTGGAGATAGAGGGAGTTTTATCAACCCCAGTAGAGTTTGACGCAAATAAAAAATATCCCTTGTTAGTGGTAATCCATGGAGGTCCGGCTTGGGCATCATTTCCAATATTTTCAGACTGTTTTAATGAGAAATATCCTATTGAACAGTTTATCGAAAAAGGTTTTATAGTTTTAGAACCGAACTACAGGGGAAGTTCTGGTTATGGTAATGAATTCTTAAAAGCAAACTATAGAAAATTGGGAATTGGTGACTACGAAGATGTTATATCTGGGGTGGATACACTTATTGACAAAGGGATTGTAGATAAAGATAAAGTAGGAGTTATGGGATGGAGCAACGGGGGATATATATCAGCTTTCTGTTCCACATTTAGTAGTAGATTTAAAGCTAATCAGTTGGAGGTGGAATTACGAACTGGAATACTCAATATGTAAATACAGATATACCTTATTTTTGTAGGATGTATTTAGGAAGTAATCCATGGAATGATCCAGAGATTTATATTAAAGCATCACCAATGACATATACTAAATCAGCCTGTACTCCCACTTTGATCCAACATGGTGAAATGGATGAAAGAGTTCCAACACCAAATGCATATGAACTATATCAAGGGCTAAGGGAGATGGAAGTTGATACAGAGTTAATTATATTTAAAGGAATGGCATATAGTTCTGACCAGCCTGGAATTCACATGGCTATTATGAAGCAAAATTTGATGTGGTTTTCCCACTATATTCTAGGTGAAAGTATGAAAGATTTTAGGCTTTTATGATTAATAAATAGCTATCCTCACAGATAAACATATAGATGAAACAGCCTTCATAAGAAGGCTGTTTTTTAAGGTTCTATACGTAAACTGTTTGAAAATACAACTTACCGTGTGAAAAGGGTGTTTTATTGTAAAAAGTAGTAGTAAAGTGATGATGGCTTAAGCTATTGATTTACACAAGAATGTTTGGTATAGTTTTCTTATTATGGAAAGGAGTGAGAGTGAACAATGACTAATTTAATGAGGATAACCTTGGGAATTAAATGTATTGCCTCTCACTCATGCGGATTTAGAAATTAAGCCTCCATGAAAAGGGCATGGTGTAAGTATGTTTTCGATAAAGAACGTAATGTGAGTCACAAGGTTAATTTATATAACCCTGTGGCTTTTTATTTTTGAATGATAAATTCTTATAATTTAATTTCCTGTTATTCCTCACAAAAGTTAGTCTAATAATTTATATTAGAATCGTTGTATGTGGACGTATTGTGAATATAAGATTGGACGAAAAGAATACCAAGATTTTTGTGTAGGAGTTGATATAATGCTTACTTTACAAAAAGAATAGCCAAAGGAAGAGAATATATTACATAGCTTAATGTAGTTTTACATATATGAGTTTAGTAAATATATTTCTACTATAATCTTAAAACAAGATGGTACTTATATACCTTTTAATTTAGCGAAGTATTGGGCTAATCGTAACTTCCATGCTTACTGTTTAAAATTAGAAGATAGCATTTTGAAGATGGAAAATACATTCAAGAATTTAATACGAGTGGCGAATTCAAGACTTCTAATCTAGTCTAGAAAAATTATAGGACTGATTTGTCGATAAATTTTTTGATGAAATAATATTAGGAAAGAAGGAATTTTAATGATTCATGAAGCAGGTGTCAATGTAAGAGAAAAGTTGTTTCCTATGTTTAAAGATATGGATAGTACCATGGTTCTTTCATGTCTTCAAGGTCATATGGGAACTGTTTGGGTTGATGACCTTGAGAACCCAACTACTGCACAAATTATGGTCGGTATTTTTGTATACTATGCGGGTAACCCATATTCAAAGGGAGCTGAGGAGTTACTTCACAACCTTCCTGAACATATATATGTGATCGTAAATAATGATGAATGGAAAAATCGTATAGAGACTGTTCATAAAGGAGTTTTGAACAAATTTCAACGATATAAATTCAACAAAAATCCTGAAGATCTAAATCGGAGTCACATACATGGTTTTATATCAAAATTACCAGAAGGATATAGATTACAAAAAATAAATTCAACATTGGCAAAAGAACCATCCCTGCATGAAATTTCAGAGGATTTTACAAGTCAGTTTGATTCGATAGATGATTTTATTAATAGAGGTGTAGGATATGCACTTTTATATAATGGACAAGTTGTATGTGGGGCATCATCATATAGTATTTACGATCATGGAATTGAAATTGAAGTTGCTACACATCCTTTGCATAGAAGAAAAGGCTTAGCATCAATAGCAGCATCTGCATTGATTTTAGATTGTCTTGACAACGGGGTGTATCCTAGTTGGGATGCAGCTAACATTGAATCAGTTAATTTAGCACAAAAACTTGGTTACATTTTGAAAGAGTCATATGATACGTATTATATTAATTATAAAAAATAAGCTTGTAGATCTCACTATGTAATTGTAAAACAAACAGTCTACATATTAGGCTGAATATAATCCTATATAATAAAAAGGCGCATTTCTGTAGTAAAACAGAAATGCGCTTTTTTTACCAAGAGAAATGTTAACTGTTCACTTGTGTAATAGCTATTCATATTAATTAACAATAAAGATAATTAGCATGGAAATTTAGTTAGAGTAATTATGATATTAAAGTACATAAAGGCTAGGTCAATTGAGTTTGGCTATAGTTACAAATATTATAAGGCTACATTAGTTAATATAATAGATCAAGAAGTTTAAAACGGCTTTATTATTTGGAGGGTTATTGTACTATTAATTGTGTGTAGTTCCTGATATATCCATCAAAATAATTTTGAAAAACGTCATTCTCTCCATAGTAAATTCTTGAAAAATCGAGTGTGAATTCTTTGAAGGAAAAAGAATCAGAAGAGTTTATTTTATGGTTAGATCCACATAATTATTGTTTTAACACATAAGGAAAATAAAGTAGAATTAAGAAGTTAAACCACAGCCTTTATGAATCAACAACACCCATTCGAATCACCTAATATTAATAACGATAAAATAGATCATGTCATACATAAGTAAGCGGTTTTACCGACTAAATGATGAAAAAGAGAGTAAAAATAATACAACCCCAAAATAAATAATTTTGGGGTTACTTAAACGTTTGCGGAGAAACGTATCTAGTATATGTTCTTTTTAAAAGTAAAAGTACCTCATATTTTGAATGTCCTTATTATATATACTATCTACAAGCATGTAAAGCTTCATTTTAATGCTTAATTAAGTAATTTTTTTCATTATTTTCACTATACAGGTACTTTGCTGATTTTATTATAAACATCCATAGGAGGTTGCTACTAGCTAAAGGTTCTAGACTTTATATATAATATATCCACATCATGGAAATGAAAAAATCTAATAAGCTTGAAGGGAGAGTCGTCGATATCTAATAAATGCCGTAGATTTTAGAACCATAAAACAATTAGTGATTTAATTTGGTGTTACTTTTATGTATTTACAAAGTTAACTAAATAATAGGAGGAAGTTAACAATATGAAAAAATATTACATTGAATTGCCGTACATTGCTGTTTTAAAGGTTGAAGTTAACGCAGAATCAGAGGAAGAAGCACTTGAGAAATTAGCTGAGGCGGATAAAGTGAATATTTTCAGAGGCAAAATTGATGATATTTCTTTTATTGATGAAGATTGGAATTATCATGAACAAGTCACACAAAGAAACATGTCAAATTCAACCCAGTATAATATGTTTATTGAAGAAGTAGAAAAAGGTGATGATGATAAGTTAGTCTGAAAAGAATGTAACATATGGGAACTTACTACCTTTAATGCAAAAGGGAACTATTTCTGTTGAGAAAAGACTAGCAGAAGTTGTTCCTTAGATGACTGACACATCAAGGAACAATTATTAAGTCGGAGACAGTGGTTGGAATAAGCTTAAGAAATGACGTAGGTACTCCATTAAACCTGCTCTATTGATAATAAACTTGAAAAGCTCTTATCGTAAACTTTGGTGCTTTTTTTTACTTGAATTTGAGTCACTAATATGTGTATAGTATGATTTTTTATAGTCTTTAGAGAAGAAAAGATACCCTGAAAGCTAGTTCTATACGTGTTTATTTTTTGTACGAAAAACAACATTCTATACGTAAACAGCCACTTGAAAAGTGTCCTTTTTTATCATTTGTGGCATAATTAGTTTTATATATTATCTAGAAATTTGTATAGAAAAAAGTTTTATGTAGAATGGAGGTATTGTGAATGAAAAGTACTCTTTGGTTTGTAAATGATCTGAGAACCTTATGCAAAGCCTAGTGTCTGAAGGCGATACTTTGCATAAGGTGATATATCAAATCGTCTTAGTTAGAGGATGCCATTTCTGACATGGTTGGTTTTGCACCTTATCATATTTGATAAATAAGGGGCGGCAGAAATGAGTAAATCTACAATAAGAGAAAAAATTCCTAAGGAACTACTTAGAGAGCTTCAAAAATATGTACAAGGTGAAACGATATATGTTCCAAAATCCAAAAAAAATTATCAGAAATGGGGAGCATGTTCTGGTGGAAGAAAGGCAATTAATGATAGGAACAGTTTACTTAAAAGTGAATTTAACAATGGGAAGTCCATTGATCAATTAGCAGATGAATTTTTTCTTTCACAAGCAACTATCAAAAAAATAGTATATTCAAATAAATAGTAATGACAGCACTGATTGTATTTTATATAAATACGATCAGTGTTTTTTTATGGTGACAATACTGCTAGATCGTTTTTGGTATATATATCACCACTTTAAACGATTATCATTAATGTTAATAAATGGCTCTCGTTGCTATATAAAAACATATTGACGTAGTTTAATGGGATTCTCACCGTTTTGAAAGGCGAAAGGATACCAAAGCAACAATCAATGTGAAAACAGCCATTGAAAAATATACATATTGCATTTATGTAGTACGTGAATGTATGGTGAAACAATTAGGTTTTATAGAAAGGTATGGTTTGCATAATGTTTCCTGTAACTTATTCTACACTTTGTGAAAATGAATTAAAAAAGTACATTTCTGTGATGTACGAAGTAACTCCGTTGAAAGTGAACTTTTTTTTAAGGGGTATGAATGATACTTATGTCGTACATACAGCAGATTCTAAGTATGTATTTCGAGTGTACAGAAATGATTGGAGGACTACCAAAGAAGAGATTGCCTTTGAATTAGATCTAGTAATTCATTTAAAAAGTGAAGGAATACCTGTTTCTTACCCAATTACTAGAAAGGATGGAGAATTCATTAATAGACTAAACGCTCCAGAAGGAAATCGTTTCGGAGTATTGTTTAGCTTTGCAGAGGGTGAGGAAAAACCTATTGACAATGAAAAAATAAGTTCCTTATTTGGACAATCCGTAGCAGAACTGCATATGAAATCTGAAAAATTTACTACAACAGAGAAACGCTTCGAACTAAATTTAACCTATCTTATTGATAACCCATTGAAAATAATAAAGAATTCCATGTTACACCGAATAGAGGATTATACTTTTATTGAGGAAATTTCTAGTAAATTAAAAGCTAGTGTCCAGGAGCTTGAAGGTAATGGGCTTGATTGGGGTATTTGTCACGGTGATTTACATGGGAACACAAACATTAGCTTTAAAGAAGATTTTTCTTATACACACTACGATTTTGACCTTTGTGGATATGGATGGAGATCATACGATATAGCAGAATTTAGACTTGCACGTCAGATTCACACAAAAGGTGACAATAAATTGTTAAATAATTTGTGGGATGCTTTTATTCAAGGATACACTTCTGTAAGACCGCTAAGCCAGCATGATTTAGATGCAATCCCGGTGTTTGTTGGAATTAGGCAACTATGGTTAATGGGCTTATGCCTACATGATCTTCATATTGTGGGAAGTATTGATACAGGTGATGGTTACATTAATAAAAAGTTGGAGTATTTCAGGGGTTTCTCTATTTAATAGTTTTAATTTTTTAATTAGCATTACATATTTTGCTGGGTCTTTGTAATATATTCGTAAATCATGATGTAGTTGTTTTTCAACACTATCAACTAAAAAACACATAGAACCTTCCACGATCTAGTGCGTTTCAGCGATTGAAATGCGCTAGATGTGTTTTTAATGAAAAAACATTTATGTTTGAGTGTTGTGAATAGATTCTAGCTATTTATCTCTTTATTACAGCAAATTAAATATCTCTAGTTATTTTAAGAATAATCAGAAAAATGCAGGCTGGATTACATTTTATTTCTTTAAATACAGGTATGCTATATAAAGAATTACTTATTATTGCAGCTGTAGTTTTAATAATGATTATGTAAAAAATTTTAGGAGGGATTTGATATGAAGTTGCCTTTACAAAAAGCTTTAATTGCAGGAAGCATTGGCGGTATCGCCGGAGGGATTGCATTCGGAATCGTAATGCAACTAATGGGGAAATTGCCAATGATTGCATCAATGGTAGGTAGTGACAGTCTAGCTGTAGGCTGGGTCATTCATTTGCTTATTAGTGTAATTTTTGGTGTATCGTTTGGGGGGTTAGCTATAATTGTAAAAAAAATTTGGCTACTTACTGTGCTCTTTACAATTGGTATATGGATTTTAGGTCCATTAGTCATTATGCCATTAATGATGGGAATGGGGACAAATATAGTAAATGCATTTACTCCTGATCAACTTATGAACCTAATGACACATCTATTCTTCTCAGTAGTGGTAGCAATTGTTTATAAATTTACTGTCTCAGAATCGAAGGAAAAGACAGTATCAGCGTAAACATTATATAAAACTTAAACATTCACTTTTCTAACTATTCTAGAGGGGTGAATGTTATTATACTGAATTTATTTAATATAGAAAAGATAGGTCATTTGGCGGAAAGAAATTAAGGGTAGGGAGGATATGTTGAGAGATGAGATCTATATTTATAGTTCATGGTGGTACTATTATATATGAACATAAAATTTAACTTATGTTATAATTCCAATGAATACTCCAAACATAGCGACTAAATGGAGTGATACATTGTTGAGTTATTTTAAAGTATCCAAAAGTGCTATACAGGGGACGAATGCCTAAGTCAGTGATCTAAGTAGAACACCTACTAATGGAAGGTGGAGATGTCCGTCTTACAGTGGTTGATACAAATAAACAAAATCAATCGTGGTCCGGATATTTAGATGAAATATGCTAAATTGAAGTTGGAACTAGAAGTAATCGCTGAATAGAGTTTGGCGGTGAATTGGTCAAGTCGCTTAGAAAGCCTGAAGCTACATCAGTAGTAAAAACAAAACGGAACCCTGCCTCCATAGGTTAAATAATTTAATCTTGGAGGTAGAGCACTTGAGTAGAAAATCAGAAAATACAGCGTTTCAGTGTGAAAATTGTAGAGAACAAGTTACACCATTAACTAATGGTAGTTTTAGAAATCATTGTCCTAACTGTTTGTATTCAACAACCAGGTGATAGGGCAAGTGATTGCTTTGGACTAATGGTACCGATTGGGCTTGATTATTCTAACAAGAAAGGCTATCAAATTGTTCATGAATGTACAAAATGTCTTAAGGTTGGTAAGAATAAAGTTGCCACAGATACACTGCAAGAAGATCAAATAATTAATTATATGAAACTAATAGTTTAATAACATCCTACCTGCTATGTTTGGAGTGTAAATTTTAGTTTGTCATAATACCTTTTCTTCGTTGTTAAGGCTACTTTCACGCAAGTTGTTGCTTTTCATACTAAGATAGAATCATGGTTACATCTTTTACATCTAGTTTTGGTGGTATCTTTTCTACTTTGAATCCTCTTAAGGTTGGGTAAAGCCATATCTACCTCTTCGTATAAAAAGTAATGGCATCTTCACAAAATGACGTGAGGATTAAATCATGTTTTTTGAACCAAAAAACAACATGACAGTGAATCACAAAAAATAGGCCACTAGAATGGCAGCCTATTCTTAAGAACATTAATCATTGTTGGATGAAGGATTCGAGTATATTGACTTCTCTTCACCTCTATTACTGAAGTTTAAAATTACCAGATGTTATATCTACAATTATTTCATGATCTCCAGACCCAATGGTTCCGATAATTCGGTCATTAGATTTTTCTTCATAGTTAATGCCATCTAATTCAACTTTACCATTACCTGAAGTAGCTTTAAAACTTATATATATTGATGATGGGGCTTTTTCGTATTCAATTTTTACATTACCACTTAAAGCATTAGCCGAAATATCACCAGAAGATTCCTCATTGTGTAAAGTAATATTTCCAGATGAACTATGTGCAGTTACATTACCTACTACATTTGTTAAATACATATTACCAGATGCTACTTCAAAGGATGAAGTAATTGCTTGCTGATGATCTACTGTTATATTCCCCGATGCTGTTGATGTGTAAACTTTATCGGCTTGCATGTCTTTCATTTTAATATTTCCTGATGCTGCTGACACGTTCAATTGATTTGTGTTTAATTGTTCAGCATCAATATTTCCTGACGCTGTATTTATTGTTACTGATTCATATACCTTTGTAGGCAAGTAAACTGAAACAGTAGTATCCACGATAGATAAGCCAATATTAAAAAATGTGTTAGGATCTTGAAATTCTACCTTTAACAAATCACCTTGTTCTTCTACATTAAGTTTAAATTTATCCTTCAGTTTTTCACTAACTCTACCATTCACCTCAATGATAAAGCGATCATCGTCAGAAGGCTGAACCTCAATATTAGTTGATGGGAAGTCAATGTCTATTTTCTTGATCTCTTCATTCTTAACTTCTTTTTTTTCAAGTAAATCTACAGTATTAAAGGATAAGCCACCTGTGGCATTTATTGAAACAACTGAACCGATTATTCCAATAAATAATACAACAAATAATCCTACCAACAGCTTTTTCATGCTGTTTCCCTCCTTATATAATATGAGTATTAAATGTACACACAACTTACGTGATTACAATACACCTGATGGAATAGCAATAACTTCTAATTTATTTCTATAAGCAAATATTTATTTTGTTCGTCACTGTTCCTTCTGGTTTAAAAGTTATGAAATCTCTTTTTACGATTGAATGAATTTCTCATAACTTTATTATAAAATCTCTATGTTTTCTATACCTATACTTAATTATTTTTATCATCAATCACCATTAACAATGTTAGTTAAGGTGTTTGTAAGACTACGCATTTTATCCCTATCTAAGTATTCGTTATTACTTAAAATAATTATGACAAGTTCAGTATTAAGCTCACGATAAAAATTTGCTGTAAATCCTGGTAAGTCTCCAGCGTGCTCAACTGTTTTTTCTTGTGTAAACCAACCATAGCCATAGTCATATTCAGACCCATATTCGAAGTTATAAGGGACGTTAGTATGAGGAACATACATCTTAGCTATAGTCTCTTTTTTTAGTAACTTTGCAGAATATAATGCTCTATCCCATGTTACTAAATCATTCATAGTTGTATACAAACCGCTGGAGGAATGGGTCAAGAAATAATCGTATTGAATAGGATAAAAATCATTTTCAGAATTGATTTTTTCATACCCTTGAGCTTTATTTTCTAGCATATCCCAGTTTAGACTGTAACCTGAATTTAACATCGCTAAAGGTTCAAAAATGTTCTTTTCTAAAAATTTATCATATGATTCTCCAGAGGTACGTTCTATGATCAATCCTAAAATTAAATAATTCGAATTGCTATATTCAAATTTTTCACCAGGATTAAAGTTAAGAGGAATGTTTTTGTAAATAGAAATAGCTTCTTCTTCGGTTATCAAATCAGGAATATTTGACCCGAAATTTGTTTCTAAACTCTCAGCAAAAACCGGATGATCTGTACTTACTATTCCAGATGACATCGATAATAAGTGATGAATCGTAACCCCTTCCCATTGAGAAAGGCCAGGTAAATAATCTGTAATTTGATGTTCTAGTTCAAGTAATCCTCTTTCTTCTAGTAATAATATTGCTGCGGCAGTAAATTGTTTAGTCAAAGAGCCTATGATGAATTTCGTATCTAATGTATTTGCGATATTTTGATCAAAGTCAGCCTTACCAAACGTATTAGCGTATATTTCTTCACCTTCCATACCTACATATACAGCTCCTGAAAAATTATAGTATTTTTCAAAGTGAACCATCGCATTATCCAATTTCGTATATACATCTAAGTCGTTTGAATCTTGACTTACTTCTTGTACTTGAGCTGATGCAATATTTTCTTCTGATGAATTCTCAATAAGGTTTTTATTTTCTGTTTTTTCACTTTCTTTTATGGTAGGATTTTCAGCAGAGCACGCACTTATAACAAGTAAAAGACTAATGAACACAATAAACGAGCTTTTTTTCATATGAATCTCCCCTTGTGCTTTTTGTCCACGTGAATTGATTACTTTTCTATCTACGAAATTATCATTATTATTACGGATTTGTATCCTAAAGGTTTCAAATTATTTCTAGGGACATATTGTGGAATAAAGTATTGGAAGGATTAGGAAAGTTCGGTGATGTTTAATGTAACCGTGTATAGAGTAATAAAAGGGTAATCAAGTAAGAGGTCATCAATAATTAACTACAACTCATTACTACACCTCCATTTTAAATACTTAGTAATAATTGTATTATTGTTATAGTGTTCTATATTGATAATACACTAAGCTGATTTTATTGTCAATTTATTACTTTGTTTACTTTTTTAATGCATTGTTGATAACAACGGCTGTGAGTAGAGGTAGGCAAGATGATACATCTAATCATACTTAATCTGTAATAAATCGTGCATTGCGTCATTTTTTTCTTAGGAAGATTGTGGAGCAACGAAAAAGCAATAATATGCTAAAATCAGGATAATCGTGAAGAAATGAACGTAAGCCAAAGAAGCAGGTTCTCAAATACTCTAATATTTTAATTTTAAAAAGTCCGTATGATTAAGGCGTCCTAATTCGTTATATAGAGGAGGTGATTATGATGACAAATTTACAAACTATAGGTGAAGAGACTAAGGACGTATGGGGTATGTATTGGAAGGTTGTTCAGCCCTATCGCAATCAATTATGGAAATATTGTTTAAAGTTAACAGGAACTCCTTGGGATGCAGAGGATTTGCTTCAAGATACACTATTGAAGTCATTTGCATCACTTTCTGCCTTGTCTCATCGACAGCAGAATTTAAAAACAAAATCATATCTTTTTCGTGTTGCTACAAACCATTGGCTTGATCAATGTAGGAGAAATCGACGATTATCAAATGAAGACATTGATGAGAACCATTTAAGTGAAGAATTCATTGATTCTTTGGAAGTAAATGAAGCAATTTTATCGTTGATACATAATCTAACGCCGAGGCAGGCTGTTGTGTTTATATTAATAGAATCTTTTCGTTTCACAGCAAATGAAGTAGCTGAATTATTATCTAGTTCTGAAGGAGCAATTAATGGACTACTCAATCGTGCAAGAAAAAAATTGTATGACATAAGAGAGAGTAACGATACCGGTGGAATTATTAAGGAAGAATCCAATATTAATATTCATTCAGATGCTGTCAAAGAATTTATAGAGGCATATAATCGTAAAGATTTCAAGGGAATTGCCAACATGCTAATTGATCATTCTACATTTAGTTTTGTAGAGATGAACAGCAAGGAATATGGAAAAGAAACTATCCTTAAATATTCACTTAATCCAAATAAAGGAACTAAACTCCAAAGTATTTTAGCAACTAGCACTTACTTGTTTGGCAAACAAACGATAATATTTACTAAGCAAACTACTCAAGGAACAATGTTATTTGATGTGAATACGGTTGAATGGGAAAACGGCAAAGTGGCAAGATGGAGCTGTTATTATTTTTGTAGAGAATTCATGCAGTATATTGCAGAACATTTAGAGTTGCCTCTTGCTCCCATCGAGATGTAGTTGTACACGAAAGCAGCTTTAATTTAAAGGATAACGGAGGGATTGTAATGATTGATATGGACATCTTCGGTTAATAGGAGATACTGAAAAAATATCTTCTATAAGTGGTGTACATTTGAATTTGTATAAATAGAGCACTTTACGGAGGTATTTCATGAAAACGAAATTAATTATGCTAGAAGGTATCCCTGGATCAGGGAAAACGACAACATCCGAGTACATTAGCAAGCTTTTAAATACAAAAGAAATTAACAATGATTTGTATATAGAAGGACATTTAGATCACCCAGCTGATTATGAAGGAATAGCATGTGTGACGGAAAAACAATATAGAAATATTACTAGTAAATATAAAGAACATGCAACTTTAATAGAATCAATTGTTAATAGAGGAGTAAATAATTTATATTTAATTCCTTATTTGAAATATAAGAAATTGATTCCTAATGCACTTTTAAAAGTCGTAGAACAATATGATGTGTATAATCTTCCAAATGAACTATATTGTCAGCTATTGCTTTGCCGTTGGAAAAGTTTTGCAGATAATGCGAAGAAAGAAAGTATGATTTCTATTTTTGATTGTGCATTTTTACAAAACCCTATTAATACATTGCTTGCACGTGACGACTTACCAATATCAGAAATAAAGAGATTCATTGTTGAACTTGCCGATACAATTATGGAACTTAACCCAGTTATTATTTATTATTACCAAGATAATATCGAAGAAAGTGTAAAAAAAATTAAGGCAAAAAGATCTACTGAATGGTTTGAACATGCTGTATGGTATTATACAAAACAACAGTTCGGTCAAAGTAGAAATTTGAACGGATTAGAAGGCGTTATCAATTATTTAGAAGAAAGGAAACAGGTTGAATTAGAAATAATTAATAACTTAACTATAGCTAAATTACTATTAAATAACTCTTCATTTACTTGGGAATCAAGCTATAAACAAATTAGAACATTTATTGAAACAAAGCTTTAAATTTCTGTACAATGAGGACTAACAATAAAAATCCACCTTTTATAGTACTAAATTGACAAAATAGCAACAATGTTTACGAAAAGATCCTTCATTTAAAAGGCAGTAGGTTTGCTACCTTCTGCCTTTTTCTAATAGCTCATGCTAGTCTATTGCTTGACGAATGGTATTTTCGAATTAAAAAATTCAGTGTAATCCGATAAATGATAATCGGATTACACTAATTGATTTTGGAATATGAAAGTTGCAATTCCTAATTCCTTACTGGGCAACAAATCTAATTCTCTGCCACCGATAACTAGATCAATTCCGTGTTTAGTGTGCAAATGACTATAGGATGATGAATTAGGCTTTCGTGGAAATCCATCATCATTTGTAACGATATCTACAAAGTATTTTCCCCAATCATAGTATTGCAGAATTGCTAAAACACTATCTCTACGCTTGTCTTTTATAATATTATTTCATCTTATTTTTCACTAATTTTCATTTTATGACTTAACAACTGAAGAATAGTTAGTTTATGTAAATAATTGATATTCTATATAATGACTCATTAATTGTGAAAACCTTTGGAATTTTAGTTGATTTCAACAACATGAGGAGTTATATGTGACTGTTACTGTTCATTAGAAGAAAGGCGAGTGTCGGAAATAAGTAAAAAAGAAGCACAGACATTAATAATTTTTGTCATTAATTTCTGTACTACTTAGTATTTTCGGACTATCTTAAGATGTATTAACTTGTGTAACAAGCAGTATTGGAGAAGCTAGTTCGTTTTATGTTCCAATTTCCGATAAGAAAACGCAAGTAAGATGGCTGGAATCGTACAGAATAGCATTCCAATAAAAGCGAATGTTGATTCTATTTCGTATAAGTAACCTCCTAAAATTGTAAACGCTGCAGTTCCCCAGCTAAGTGCGAATCCCGAGTAAATACCTTGCGCCATTGGAATCTGTTCATACGGAATATTTTTGTTTAAAAATTTCATAAAAGCATAATGCGCCATTGCAAACGAGAATGCATGCAATATTTGTGAAATACTAAAAATAATAACATTCGGAAAAGCAAATACTATGACCCACCGTATCGATGAACCAAGTGCTGCTAGTGTTAGTAAAGTAGCTACTGAAAATTTGTAAAATCTTTTATCTGCGATAGCAAAGAAAATAATTTCAGCAATTACCGCAATGTTAATAATAAAACCTATTAAATAGTTTGGTGCATGTATTTCTTGTAAAAAAATATAGCCGTAATTGTAATAAGAAGCGTGTGAAGCTTGCAATAATATTACTATGACGAGTACTACAACAAAGTGGCTGTTCCTAAATAACCTTACTATACCTCCTTTTATTGTTTGGGCACTGTGTGATTTTTTTGATAAAACGTTGGGTGTTTGCATAAAGCCGAGGATCATGAAAACAATTACTCCTAATAACATTGCCCATAAAATTACGTTATTCCCCATAAGATCAATAAAGATAGCTACGATTATACCAGCCACTACAAATCCAATAGATCCCCATAGTCTACTTTTCCCGTAATTTTTTAACTCATTATTTTTCATAAGGACGCCAGCTGCACTATCTAATGCGGGCATCAAAGTTGGATAAAAAACATGTAAGAGTAATGATACCACTAGTAAACTAGTGAAAGAACTAGCTGGAATACAAAAGAGGAGAACAATTAATGTGCCGATTGAAGCACCATTTAATATCGTTTTACTACTTAATTTTCCTGATAATAGTGGGAAAACAATTAACGTTGAAATACCTCTTGCAATCAAACTTAAGCTCATTATTAATCCAGTTTGAGAAATTGTCATTCCTTTTATATGGATCATCCACCCTGTCCAGTAAGGGAGGAAAACACCCCATGTCACAAAAAAACTAAAGAACTGTCTGCTCATCCACCGTTGTGTATTCATTTATATCTCTCCTTTGTTTGAATGATATAATGAATATGAATGTAATAATATGAGATATCTCATATTTTGAGGTGGATAATGAGAATTTATAAAGATGAGAAAAGACTACATTATTTAAAAGAGAGCTCTATTGAGGCTTTGTTTTCTTTTCCGATTGACGAATTTATCGAGGTTCATGAATATAAAAGGGATGAATGGATTATCCAAGAAGGCAGCGTGCCGAATTTTTTATTTTATGTCATCGAAGGTAAAGCAAAAATTTATGTAACGCATCAAAACGGAAAAGTCTCTTTATTAAATTTTGTTAGCCCTAAGGAATATATTGGGGAAATGGAATTATTAAATGAGGTTTATTATACAAAAGGAATACAAGCATCTACCAAGACTATTTGTCTTGCACTACCTCTTCATCGCTATCGTAAACAATTACTAGAAGATGTGGTATTTCTACGTGAACTAAGTAAATTATTAAGTTTGAAATCAACAATAATGGCTGCAAAATATTCGCAAAGTTTATCATTCCCACTTGAAAACCGTCTTGCGGAATTTATCTTAAATACCTCTGATAATGGCATATATATGGAGAAACACGTAACTGTTTGTGAATTTTTAGGTGTTTCCTATCGACACTTAATGCATGTACTTGCACAATTTTGCGATAAGGGGCTATTAGTGAAAGAAGGACGTCAATATCGTATAAAACAGCATAACTCACTATATAATCTTGCTGAAATGTTGTGGAATAAGTGATGGTCTCAATTTTTATCTATGATGTGATAAAGGCAATAACTTATTAAATTCTAGTATTTATACTGCTACCAAACAAATAATAGAGTGTAGGTTTTACATATTATTAATGAATATTTTAGTATGAAAAGTAACAATGAGAAAACAATGTTTGACATAAGAATTCTTACTATGAATTTTCGTTAGTATAAAGGTTGTTGATTTACTGTATGTGTAGGATAATATGTGGTAGTTTATTCATTCAATGTAAAGATTTTCATAAGAGGTGAAAGAATGGTTTCATGGAAAAAACCTATCCTTTTATTATCAGGGATAGGAATATCGTATTTAGGGAATTGGATATACTTAATTGCACTTAATATTTCAATATTAGATTTAACAGGATCAGCAGCAGCAGTTGCTGGTTTATATGTTATTCGACCTATCGCGATGTTAATAACTAATACTTGGGCGGGGAGTGTGATTGATAGAATAAACAAAAGAAGGCTTATGATTTTCATTGATATAGTGAGAGGTGCATTAGTATTCTTAATTCCTTTTATTGAATCACTTTGGGCTATTTATTTTATCCTGTTGTTGATAAATATGGTTGGTGCATTTTTTGGTCCAAGCTCAGCTGTATACATAACTAAATTGGTTCCACCTGAAAATCGAAAAAGATTTAACTCGATGATGAGTATGACGAACTCAGGTGCATTTTTGTTAGGTCCAGCAATTGCAGGAGTACTAATCATGTACGTAGGTACAGATTTATGTATTTTCATAAACTCGATTACCTTTATCATTTGTTCGTTATTCATTTATCTTCTTCCTAATGTCGATGAGGACTTATCAAAAATTCGGGAACCGATTCGATTGAAAACGTTAGTGCGTGATTGGAAGGAAGTTAGAGAGTTTGTGATAACAGCGAAGTTTGTTTTTATTGTTTATTTGTTGTTTCAATTTGCAATGTTAATAGGATTTGCTTTGGATTCTCAAGAAGTTACATTTATTAAACAAAATTTAATGTTATCAGATCGAGATTACGGTTTAATTGTAAGTATTACGGGTATTGGTGTATTAGCAGGGTCGTTAATAGCTGCAATTGTAACTAAAAAGGTACCACTAAAATTCTATTTAGGGGGAGGGATACTGTTAACTTCTATAGGGTACCTGTTGTTTTATTCATCCGATAATTTTATAACTGCAACAGCTGCTTTCGTCTTTTTAGGGTTTTTTATGGCGTTTGCAAATGCAGGATACGCAACCTTTTTTCAAAATAGTATTCCAGTTCATATAATGGGGAGATTTGGAAGCATAGCGGAAATGGTACAAGGAATGATTCAAATTGGTTTTACACTCATTTTAGGGGTTCTTGCAGAATGGTTTTCATTACAATTGGTTAGTGTTTTATTTTCAATAGCTGCAATTTTATTTGCTGTCACTCTTTTGATCATCGTATCAATGCCATCCAAATCTACTTATTTCAAAGAAAACATGAATGAAATAGCGGGTTAACTATTCGATCATATGCATGTGACAAGAATCTTAAAGTTGAAATAGTGAAGAGGAAATTGTTGTTATCACCTAATAGGGGATAGTAAATATTCTCATGAGTATCGAGCTAGTAAATTAGTCTATTTGTTATTTCATTACCATTCTTAAGTGGAACGTATAAAAATACTATTTAATAATTTGTCGCGAATATTGATTAATAGTGAACATATTATATAAAGGCTGTTTCACATTAAGTGTAACTTTTCGTACTAAGAGCCTATAAAAATACTGAGGAATTTAGAGGAGGAACGTTTGGTGGATAAGAGATACCCAATTGGACATTTTGAATATAATGGTGAAATTACTGCTGATGTGACTAATGATTGGATAAATGACATTGAAAAGCTACCTCAATTATTACGAGACTCTGTAAGTGGTCTAGATAATCATCAACTTGATACACCTTATCGAACAGGTGGATGGACCGTTAGGCAAGTAGTCCATCATCTTGCTGATAGCCATATGAATGCTTATATACGTTTTAAGTTGGCTCTTACGGAAGATACTCCAGAAATCAGACCATATGAGGAAGGGAAATGGGCGGAGCTTCCTGATTCCAAATTGCCGATTGATATGTCATTATCATTGCTCGAAGCATTACATATACGCTGGACTAAACTACTTAGAAGTCTACAAGCTGCTGATATGGAAAAGACCTTTATCCATCCGGATTCAGGGAAAGTCACTGTCGGTAAGAATATAGGCATCTACGCCTGGCACGGTCGACATCATCTAGCACACATCACTTCGATATCTAGCCGAAAAGGATCATGAATGACTACTTGCGAATGCCTAGCTATTTATATGCTCACATGGTTATAATATGTGCTAATAAATTTATGATGTGGAGAGACAAAGGATACTAAATTACCTAAAATAGAAGCAGTGTTGTTTATATTTCAGTAAAGTCAAAATAAAAAGGAGTAACAAATAATAAGTTATTTGTTACTCCTTTTTTTATCGTTTAATTAATGCCCGGAGGAAGAAGATAATCCTACTTGATTTACGATTGTTTGGCTATCTTCATTTAGACCTGTAATTGTTACTTTTTTGTTTATGTTTTCATATTTTTGCTTTACCTTTGATATGGCAGTAACAGCTGAATGATCCCACACATGTGATGAACTAAAATCAATGACAATTTCATCAGGGTCTGCATGATAATCGAATAACTCTACGAAGTGAGCCATCGTACCAAAAAACATTTGTCCTTTTATATGGTATGTTTTTATACCGTCTTTAACGACTTCGTTTGATTTGATTTTTGCCATCTTCCAACCAAAGAATAAGGCACTTAATAATACGCCTGAAAATACACCCATTGCAAGGTCATGAGTCGTTACAACGATCGAGACAGTTGCTATTAAGACAACAGCATCAGGACGAGGGATTTTGGCAATCTCACGTAATGATGTCCAATCAAATGTACCGATAGAAACCATGATCATAACACCTACAAGCGCACCCATTGGAATTTGTGTTACGATGTCGCCTAACACAATAATTAAAAATAGTAAAAAGAGACCTGCAACTAAAGAGGATAAGCGTCCACGACCACCTGAACGAACGTTAATGACTGATTGCCCTATCATAGCACAGCCTGCCATTCCTCCAAAAAAGCCAGTTACAAAGTTTGCAAATCCCTGACCTTTTACTTCTCTATTTTTATCACTTTTTGTTTCTGTCATCTCATCGACAATTGTTGCTGTTAATAATGATTCAATAATACCAACAAATGCTAATGGTAAAGAATAAGGTAAGATAATTAATAATGTTTCAAGTGTTAATGGTATATTTGGTAAATGGAACATAGGTAAAGATCTCGTAATTGCCCCCATGTCACCAACTGTACGAACATCAAGGCTTAAAGTAATTGCCAAAATCGTCATGACGATAATCGCTACAAGTGGGGATGGGATTGCTTTTGTAAATCTCGGTAAAATATAAATAATCGCTAAAGATCCAGCAACCATCGCATACATCATCCAAGTTTCTCCAATGAAGTGGGGTAGCTGAGCCATAAATATTAATATCGCTAATGCATTAACAAAGCCAATGATAACGGCTTGTGGAATAAATGTAATAAACCTGCCTATTTTCAAAATACCTAATATGAACTGTATAATTCCTGTTAATATCGTTGCAGCTAGTAAATATTCTAGGCCATGATCTTTAACTAAATCGACCATCAATAATGCCATTGCTCCTGTTGCAGCTGAAATCATTCCTGGTCGACCACCAAAAATCGAAATTAGCACAGCGATACAGAAAGAGGCATATAAACCAACCATTGGATCAACACCAGCTATAATGGCAAAAGCAATCGCCTCAGGGATTAGGGCTAATGCTACTGTAATTCCAGCTAATATGTCACCTCTTACATTTGAAAACCATTGATTCTTTAAAGTTTCAGTATACAAATAATCACCTCTTTGTTTATATGAAATGGTTCGGAAAATCTGGAAAAAAAGACTTGTGAAACAACTTAATAAAATGTGCAAATCCCGTGCTTGTATTTGAATTTTGCTGTTTTAGTAGGATTATTTTACACATGTATGTGCAAGTGTCATTTTGGACATCAATTTTTTTGCAGAGAATTAAGTCCACGAAACGATGCAGCAAAGATGTTTTTCCAAGGAGCTTCACTCCGATGCTACATTTCCGACGCATGTCCTTATTGTTGAACTACTATAATTAAAAAATTAAAGTAATGATGAGTTTTATTTTAATAGGCCCTTTTCGATTTATCTTGAAAATTTACTGTAAGATAAGTTTTTCTAAGCCTTATAAGATGAAAATAGCAAAGGTGCAGGATGCTAGTTGTATCAGTGGTTATACTGTTTGCACAAAAAATAACAATTAGCAGTTTAATAAAACAATTAATTATGTGTACACTATGAATTTGACATTAATACACAAATAAACATTATACACATATTTATCAAAAACTCCAATATAGTTTTTATGTAGTGAAAACGCCTACATTAAATGATTGCTCTTAAATGCTTAGCTATATGTAGAAAACCACCAAATTACATTGCTTTAAACAATATACTTTTCTGACTAAGATTTAAACACTTAACGCCTACAGATTTTGACATGTATTCACGTAGCTGTATAGTTTTGGTGAAATGGAAATAATAATTTATAAAATGTCTGCCAAAAAAACAACAAAAAGGTCCCAAGATTATCTTGAGACCTTAGCCATGTTATTTAGTTTTGTTTGTTATTACGGTTGTTGGTGACCACCAAGTTGTGATTCAGCCATAGAAACTAATCTCTTGGTAATTTCTCCTCCAACTGATCCATTTGCTCTAGAAGTAGTGTCAGGTCCTAAGTTTACACCGAATTCATTTGCAATTTCATATTTCATTTGATCTATTGCTTGTTGAGCACCGGCTACGACAAGTTGGTTTGACGACGAATTGTTTGCTTGTGGTTGATTTTGCATGATTTGTTTCATCTCCTCATCATAATTCTAATTTTGGTTGGGTAGGCTGGATTTGCACCAGCTGTATGGTCTTTAATCATATTCAGCATCTATTACTGAACATCATACATCCACATGCCAAACTTGGCTTTACCCAATAAATTAAATGTTTATCTAGTATTATGACGTATTTGAAAGATGATATTCATGAATTAGATTGGTAATGGTTGTTAGTTAACAATCATTACTTTTTCATGAAATAATACATTTATCCACCTCGTTATTAACAAACTAATTTTATGCGTATGTAAATGAGGTGGTTTAATGTTTATGTGCCCACTTTGTAATGGGCTAGGAAATTTCGCGGTTAATTGTCCTGTATGTGGAGAAGGAACTGAGGATAGAGGAAGGGTAATGGACTATTATGATGATTACAGTCCTTACATGGAAATTGACCATTTAAAGAGAAATGATGGATATGGGACTACGTTAAGTAACCATGAATGTCCACACATTTTATTTTGTGCATCTTGCCAACATGAGTTTGTGAGCTTAATTAAAGAACAAGAAAATAATATCATTTGAATGTTACCTAATTTGAACAAATGGACGGTAAGTAATAGCAATTGATTGAAACGTGTTTAGGTGTTAGTACAAAAAATACTAATTATGCGAAAACAGCCATATAAAAAAGAGCCTAACACTACAGTCATATTGTCTTATGGGATAATCCCCATTATACAAATATTGTGTAGTGCTAGACCCTTTTCTATTGTAGGTATTTATCGAATACGTTCTTCTGTTTCATTGTCGAAGAAATGAGATTTGTTCATATCGAACGCAAATTCCACTACATCTCCGTGAGAGATTTTTGAGCGAGCATCAACACGTGCGATAAAGCTTTGGTTACCAAGCTGTGAATAGAGCATAGTTTCTGCACCCATAAGCTCAGCTACCTCGATTGTAGCTCTGAATTTTGTATTTGGTGATGATTCAAGGAATACGGGCTCATCATGAATATTTTCAGGACGAACACCTAAAGTTAACTCCTTGTTCACATACTTTTTATCACGTAATGTTTTCATTTTTCCTTCAGGAACTGAGATAGTAATGTTACCAATTTTGAAATTACCATCTTCCTGTAATGTACCTTTAAAGAAGTTCATAGCAGGAGAACCAATGAATCCACCGACAAACATATTTTCAGGGTTTTCATATACTTCTGTAGGAGTACCAATTTGTTGAATAATACCATCTTTCATAACAACCAAGCGTGTAGCCATTGTCATTGCTTCTGTTTGGTCATGTGTTACGTAAATAGTTGTTGTTTGTAAGCGTTGGTGTAATTTTGTAATTTCTGAACGCATAGCAACACGTAGCTTAGCATCTAAGTTTGAAAGTGGTTCGTCCATTAAGAAAACTTTTGCGTCTCGAACAATTGCACGTCCAAGTGCAACACGCTGACGTTGACCCCCAGATAATGCTTTTGGCTTACGCTTTAAATATTCTTCTAATCCTAAAATTCTCGCAGCATCATTAACACGCTTTTCGATTTCAGCCTTTGGTGTTTTTCTAAGCTTAAGTCCAAATGCCATGTTGTCATAGACGTTCATATGTGGGTATAATGCATAGTTTTGGAACACCATCGCAATGTCTCGGTCTTTTGGTGCTACATCATTCATTTTTTTATCTCCAATATAAAAGTCACCAGAAGAGATTTCTTCAAGTCCAGCAATCATACGTAGTGTAGTCGACTTACCACATCCTGATGGTCCTACAAATACGATAAACTCTTTGTCCTTAATATGAAGGTTAAAGTCTTTAACTGCTGTTACGTCATTATCGTATTTTTTATAGATATGTTCTAATTTTAATTCAGCCATTGTTGTTGCCTCCTAGTAGGATTATTGTGAACGCTTTCTTAATATAGTAATAGTCTACATAATAATATATCTAATAGTAAATGTAAGGGTTGCACAAAAAAAGAAAGTACGATTGTGCATGTTTCACAAAATGGTACATAAAACACCAAAAATCCTATGCTATCGTCACTTTATTGTAACAAGTTTCTAGCAGTGTTCTGTAAAATGATTAACAAAATGGAGACAGCAAGTTGTAAACCCAACTTATATCGTCTCCATTAAACATTAGGAATATTACATTAATAGTTAACATGTTTATAAACAATTGCTACATACGTCGTAAAAGCACCTTTGAAGCTTTTAATATCAATCCCTGTTTTTTCTATAAAACGATCTATTCTATATTGTAAGCTATTGCGATGAATGAACAGTTTTTTTGATGCGAGGGAAATATTTAAGTTGCATTCAATAAACAACTTTATTGTTTGAAGTAATTCATCATCTTTTCCAATATTTGAAAATAAATTTTCTGCTACATGAGGCAAAATATTCTTTGATGGTTCATGTAAAAAGAGGATTGGAAAAACGTCTTCAAGCTTATATAACTTTTCATGTGAAAGTTTAGCTTTAGCCTGTTGAAAAAATACTTTTTCCTCGTGAAAATATTGTTTGACCTTCTCGGAGAATAGATGTACATGACCTACAAATAATTGGATGTTTATAAACAGATCACTAGCAATAATTTCAATAAATTCATGAAACTGAATTCTATCTTGCTTCGGCTCATAATATTCAATGATCGTACCCATTTGATTGCTTTCCCAAAGAATGAAAATTTTAGAGTAAAAAAGCTCTTTCATAGTATCTAGAAAGTCATCTTTATCGTATAAAGCTGTAGGGATGTAAAAGTGAATAAATCGTATTTGTGAAGGCTGAATGTCTGATTCATTATGTACCTTATCGTTAAACAGTACATTTCTCCAAAATACTTCTTCCTTTGATAAGGCTTCTTTATAGTTATGCACAGGTGTTAACAGCAGTGCTAGTAGTTCTTTCTCTTTCTCTGTTACTGCGTTTTTAGCTAGATAGATATCTGTGCCGTCTTTCGTTTCAAAACAATCATAATTATGTATGTTTGTTGTTGGTTTTTCTAGCAATACTGCTTCACCATATAATTGTTGCAATTTTTCAATCATCGTAACTCACCTTAATATGTATTTTTAGTTCAACATGATTTAGTAAAGTATATCACGCTATGAACGTTCATATCACCTATCATTATAACAGTAAACGACAGGTACGTTATGTACCTGTCGAGCTTCTTTTTAGAGGTTTATTCAGTGACAATTATGTTATTTCATGTGGAGGTTCCTCTTCAACAACATCTCTGGCTTCTTCAATATTAGTACAATTGTAGCATGAATGAACTGAACCACCAGCCATTCCTTCGTTAATCATCCGATCAATATCGAAGTAAGCTTTGTCTCGTCCTTCATTTAGAAGATCTTTTTTGTCAGTTCTTTCATCAGTCATCAATGAACACCTCCTATTGAAGTTACATTCATAGTTTGTGTAGAATTTAAAAAATTATTTTTAAGGGGCTTGATAAAATATTTCATGTAGGTGTTTTAAAGTCGGTGACTTCTTGAAATAGTTGGACGAGGTTGTTTATTCCATTTTTTTGTATAGGCTTTTCATCAAATACCATCGGTTTTGAATTGATTTCATAAATATACAACATACCTTCTTTCGATCTACCTATATCAATTGAAAATTCTCCAATAAACCCCATTTTTTTATTTAACGCTTGCCCACATTCATCAACCAAAGTATATAGTTCATTTATATTTATACGGTCTTGGATAGTTTCAAATGGAAGGAGCTTCCCTCCGTTTGGTACGTGGGTAGTAACATCTTGTGTAATAGACTGTCTTACACCGATACCACTAATAATAAATTGTTTTGCTTGCTTATGGGCAAAAATACGCAAATCATACCGCTTTTGATCTATTTCATCTGAATCAATTGCTTGCTGAATAAGATAACTGCCGTTGAAAAGTATAGGGTATGCATGTAAAAACATATCAATGCTCGAGAACTGTTCTGTTGTTTTTACATCTTCTACTTGGACCGTATCATTGTGTTTTATCGTAACTCTTTTAATACCTTCCCCTTTACAACCACGATTTGGCTTTATATAAACAACACCATAAGTGGATAACATGTCTTTGCACTGCTGGGGTTTTTTTAGCTGTGAAGTTTCAGGTAAATATTTTTTAGTTATGTTATTTTCAGCTAGTGAGGAAAATACATCTTGTTTTAAGAAAAAGGAAGGGTTTACGATCGGTATTTTACGATCCTGAAAAAATTTTATTGCTTTAACATTTGCTCCTAATTGTTCATCCTCTTGAGAAGGTATACGGTTATATATGATATGTGGCAATGGAGCATGAATTTGTAACCACCCTTTTTTCTTCTTGTAATATACGTAACCAGTTATGCCATTACTACGTATACCCTCATAAGAGAAAACTACACATACTCCTCCAAGTGACTGTAACGCTTCTTGAATTTGTCGAAATATATGATGGTTCCCAGAAAAAGCTTTGCCTTTTTTTGATGCACTTGTCATAATACCAATTAATGGTCCAATCATTGACCCTTTACATAGAACGGGGAAATGGATAAGGTGAGGCAATATTGTTTCTAAATAAGTAGTGAGCTGTTTGTTCTGACCGAAAAAAAAGGGGGTGTCCTTTGCAATAGATTGATGCCACTCTTGAGAGCTTGGGTCATAATATAACTGTTTCATTGAAAGATAACCTCGGGCTCTAATATTGATTTTTCTGTTAAATAAATGGCAAATAACATGGACAGCTTCCTGCTTAATAAATCGTACTCATGTAGTTTAGGATGATTAAAAATTGCTCTTCCTGGCTTAGAATTTGCTTCAAATAACCAGATATTTAGCTCTTTATCAATGCCAATATCAAATCCAATTTCTCCAATTAAGCCTACTGTTCGAATTTCAATGCTTTTACTAAGTGAGATAACAGCATCTGTTAAGCGGTCAATTATATCAGCTCTTTGTTCTTCATCTGTAAAAACTTCCTCTATTGTTTTAACCATTCCTCCATTTTTTAAATGAGTAGTAGCGCTCCCTTTCCCAGCAATTTTAGCAGCTATAACACTGACTTGCCAATTGCCCTCTCGATTTTTATTCGTATGGATACGAAAATCAACAGTTCTACCGTCAATTCTTAACAATGATATACCTTGTTGAACAATATATTGTTGAAGTTGGTTTTGTTTAAATAAATGATTAATCATTGATTCTAGATTTGGAAATTTTTGAAGCCGATTTTTCGTGAATTTGTCTCTATATCGACAATAATAACACTTCTCATCTTCAACATAAAAAAGTTGAAAGACACCATATCCAAGACTGCCATTAATAGGCTTTAAATAAACATGTCGATATTTTTTTAGCAAATCATTTAATTGTGATAAGTCAGCATATCGTTCTGTTTCTGGAAGAAAATGTGAAATGGAATGATCGGTAATTAACTGCTCGTGAATACTCCATTTATTAAAAAATCCTGGATTATACCAAGGAATAGAATATTCTCTTTGTAGTCGTTCTTTAATATGTTTAAAGTAATGTTGATTTTCTGTTTTTCGATTTGGTAAACGATCGTATACAACGTTTGGGAGAGGGACCTCAATTTGTTTCCATCCAGCATCTGTATAAAAATGTCCTGTTACCAATCCTTTCTCCCAGCATATATGATGAGCACCAAATACATAAGCGTAAGCTCCGATTGCTTCTTCTACAGCTAATAGCTTTGCAAAAAACAATGATCTATTCCCTATCGGGCGCAAATTTGACTCAGTAAAACCAGCTGTAAATATACCTATAAGCGGACCTACATATATTCTTTCCTCATCTGTGAAAAGGTGAACTTTACTACATCGAGGTATATGCAGTTGTTCATAGACATCTTTAGACATAATAACCTCATGATCATTGTATGAATGTGATTGTATCGAGCATGCGCATGATATCGTTCCGAAGAAAATTTGTTCCATTGAAGGTTTGAATATCTCTTTAGGAATATATACAGTTTGACTGTGTTCATTTGTAACTGTTAAGGAATACTTCATGCTTATTCAGCTCCTACTAAATCGTCTTAATGATTGTTTCATTTTAAAATGGCTCTTTTCGTAAACTATGTTGCTTGTTTTCCTCTTAAAGTTGAGAATCTGATGATTATTATGAAATGATTGTTCAAGTATTTATAGAAGAAAAGATGCCCCGAACGTTAGTTAACTTCGTGTTTAGCTCTTTTTACTCAAAGTAACAAGTAATGCGAAAACAGCCTATTACAAGGCTTTTTTCGTAAACTATGTTTTTTTATTTACTTATATTTAAGAAATAGTATCTAAGGAAGAAAAGATGCCAGGAAACTGTATTGTATATACGTGTTTATGTCTTAAATGGACAAAGGACTAATTATTAGGATGTGTAAAACGGTAAAAATTTCTTTATACACTAGTATTCAAGTAGCTAATACATCATGTAATTATTAATAAAGGGTTTCCTGACTCTTTTCTTTTATGAAGTAGTCATATTCTTCGTAAGGTGTTTGCTATATAGGAGGGGGGCGGCAAAGAGCTCCAACTCTTTATTCGAATTAAGTTGAAAAATAACGCTTCTCCCAGGTTTAGAGTTCGTGTCAATTAGCCAAATTTTATTATCTTGATCAAGTCCAATATCAATTCCAAGCTCAAATAGTTCAGAAAATTGCCCCTCTAATATTTGTGGTACCCGATCGATGATCGTTTCTAATTCATCTTTAATAATGTTATTTGTATTCGTTGAGAGTGCATCTAACCAATTTTCAAATGGAATGTACATACCCCCACCATGGATATTTGAAATTAAATCGTTTTGATGCCCCCTTCGAATACCACGTCCTCTTTCAATCCAATGACCTGTTTCATTTTTTTGTAGGAGAACACGAATATCAAATGGTCGATGTTTTTCATCGTGAAGCGACAACAAAGGTTGCATAAGGTAGGGTTGGACTGTTAACAGTTTTGTTAACCATGATATAAATTCTGGCTTATGTTGAAATTGTTTTGTAATAACTTTTTCCTTACGATGGGTTTTTGCTTCAATATATTGATCTTTAACTGAAAGGCTTATAACGCCTCTTCCTTGTGAACCACTTTCAGGTTTTAGTAGTACTTGTTTTGTTTTTCTAAGGGATTGGATCACTTTATGCCGAGATGTAACCTTTTCAGTTTTTGGAATATAGTGAGAAAGGATAGGGTCATTGTTTAGAATTTTATAGATTTCCCATTTATTCGGTAAGCCATAGCCGAGAAAAATAGTATCTGGCCTTGTCTTTAGCCAATTAACGATAGGTTTACTTTTCATTGAAATTTCATTTTGACTGTAAAAGCAACGGTCGTAAAGGACAGTTGGGATAGGAAATGTATCCTGCACCCACGTATTTGTTGTCAGATCAAATTTTTCTCCATGTACTAATTCAGTATTTGGATCAATTGATAAGGGTGTAAGTCGATAAACTGTGATATTAAATGCTTCAGCATGCTTTGCAATTTCGGTTGCATAACCTCGTTCTTGATTTGGAAGAAGGGTTAAAAAACCAAATTGTTTCATGTTAATTCACTCCTTCGTTAAAAAAATTGGCTAAATTAAGACAATGATTGACAATTGCCTTCGCTGAAGGTCTAATTGTATCTTGTTTTCGTTTTGGGTCATGATTTTTTGAAGGCTTAGTATTTATTTCGATAATCCATGGATGCCCCATGTTATCTACTGCTAAATCAATACCTAATTCACCATACAGGCCATCTATTGCTTTACTTATGACAGAAGCGATTTCAATTGCTAGCTCTTTCAGTAATTTATGAATATGTTTAGCAGTTGTTTGATCAAAGCTCTGTTGTAAACAGTCTGCAACACGTATGAATTCTCCTCCTTGATATATGTTCGATACGAATTGACCAGCAGCAGAAACGCGTGCTACTGCGGACGTGATAGTCCATTCTGTATGGTTTCTACAATGACATAGAATGCGGAAATCAACTGGACGATTGTCAACAGTTAATAAATTTAACCCTTGCTGACCGACAAATGCTTCTTTGATTAGCCGTGGTCTAAGTGATTTAAATAATGTAATAAATGAATCATATTTGTGTTCTATTTCAGCAGTAAAGGTTGTGTAATCAAGTATAAATTCATGATCTTTTCTTTTTATTTGAAAAATTCTTTTGCCTTGACTGCCGTGAATAGGTTTTATGAAAACTGTATCAAATTTTGTTATTAAGTCATGAATGTCTTGCTTATTTTGCAATAAAAGTGTCTCTGGAAGGTATGGTTGTAGATAATCTTCATTCGAAAGTATAGTATAAGCATCCCATTTATTAATATATCGGTCGTTAAAAAATGGTATATTTAATTCATGAAGTGCCTCTTTTACGTTTGAAAAAGTTGTTGATTGCTCGCTTTTTCTTGAATGTATTCGATTGTGTACAACATGAGGCAGCGGTACAGATGACTCAACCCAGTTGTTGTCTAAATTGTTATATATCAAACCTTTCATTTGTTGTTTGCGGAAGGTTTTGGGTGACAAGGTGTAAAATAGTACACCTACTTTATGACAATATTGAGCAATCTCTTCGCAATATAATTGGAGTGAACCAAAAGTAAATTGATCATCATTCTTTTTAATATCAGTTAATATTGCTATGAAGGGGCCAATCTCTAATTCATTCGATTGATGTATATGTTTTATTGAAGCAGTAAAAGGAATTGTAGGTAAATTAAGCTTATTTAGCAGTTGTATGCTAAAATATAAATTTAGGTCTTTTTCCTCAATACGAACGATTTCTGCGTTTTTGGTAAGCTTGTGACAAGTAATATTCATTGTCTCTTGACATTTTAATAGAGCAAATATTCTTTTAGGTATTTGAATAGTATCTGATTCTGTAGGTATTTCAGTAATTATTGGAGAAATTTGAACTCTTAATGGCTTTGTCATCATAAGAAACCCCATTATTTCATTATTTTATATAGGCATACGCTGATATCGTATCGTATGATAATGTTATATATTTTGTGACGATGAAAGGTTGATGGATGTTGGAAAGTGTTTTAGTAATATTTACTATGGTTTTGATCGGAGCAGCTATTGGTGGGATAACGAACTCCTTAGCAATTAGAATGTTATTTCGTCCTTATCATCCGGTGTATCTATTTGGAAAGCAGTTACCGTTTACTCCAGGCTTAATCCCAAAGCGAAGGGAAGAATTAGCAAACCAGCTTGGAAGAATGGTAGTTGATCATTTGCTTACTCCAGAAAGCTTACGAAGGAAGTTATTAGATAACAACTTTCAAGAAGATGCAGTGAAGTGGGTTAAGGAAGAAGGAGACCGTTTATTTTCTTCAACTTTTACAATTGAAGAGTTAATTACAAAAATGGGTGTGGAAAATCCTTCATTAGTTGTTGAACATAAATTGTCTATGCTTATAGAGAATAAATATATTCAAATGATGAATGACAACGGAGAAAAGTCTATTCGAGAAGTCATACCGACTGACTTACTATTAAAGGCAAATGATAAGCTTCCTTTATTGACAGAATATATTATTTCGAAGGGTGTTGTTTTTTTCGAAAGCAGCGAAGGAAAAGACAGACTATCACGTATGATTGATGATTTTTTGGCTAGTCGAAGTGGTATGCTAGGAGGCATGCTACAAATGTTTCTTGGCAACACAAGCTTGGTAGACAAGGTTCAACCAGAAATAATAAAATTTTTAAAGAATGACGGCACAAAACAATTAGTTGTCAACATGTTAGAAAATGAATGGCTTAAACTTCAAGAACGTAAAATAGGAGAACTAGAAAAAGATATTCCTCGAGACAAAATATTATCATTCTTAAAGCAAACCATTCATAAGCGCATAGCTGTGAACGTGTATATGGAGAAAGAGGTAAGTGAAGTATTAAAGCCGTATAAAGATCGGGTACTGAATGACATGGTTCCAAAAACAGTTGAGCTAGCTACGGATTTTATAGCGAATCGAACAGAAAGAATGATGGAGCGATTGCATTTAGCAGATATAGTACGTACACAAGTAGAATCATTTCCTGTTGAGCGGTTAGAAGAAATGGTATTATCCATTTCACGAAGAGAATTTAAAATGATCACCTATTTAGGGGCATTGCTTGGTGGTATGATTGGTTTAATTCAAGCTTTTATTGTATTATTTATTAAGTAATTATACAAAATGGATATAAAGTATACTTAATTAAAGTGTATATTGGATAATTGCAAGCACTGATGCATAACATCTAGTATGGATTTTGCATACTCATAGGTAAGAAGGAATGTGTTAATCATACTTTAGATGTTTGTTATAGTGTAAGAGTTCGCATCGTAAAAAAAACTAGGAGGCTATTTAATGTCAAATAATTTATATGATGTTGCTTACGAATTAGAGAAAGCAATTCGCAATAGTGAGGATTTTAAGCAATTACAACAGCTCTATAATGAAGTAAACAATGATGCTTCAGCTAAGCGTATGTTTGATAACTTCCGTGAAGTTCAGCTAATGCTACAACAAAAGCAAATGATGGGTGAAGATATTTCTGACGAAGAGGTAGAGAAGGCTCAACAGTCAGCTGCTTTAATCCAACAACATACGACCATCTCAAAACTCATGGAAGCTGAACAAAGAATGAGCATGGTTATTAGCGAGCTTTCCAAAATAATGATGAACCCACTAGAAGAGTTATACGGTAATATGGAGCAATAAAATCATTATGTGTTGTGAACAGTGAAACAGGGATGCAGTTTATGCATCCCTGTTTTCGATTGTTACAAAATGGAGTGTCATTACGGTATGGGGACTTGCTCAATTGTATATTTAGTTACAATTCAATTCCTAAAAAAAAGCTGTTTTCACATTGATTGTTGTCTTCGTATTAAGAAGTAAACACGTACACAAATAGAGTTCGTGGTATCATTTTCTTCTGTACAACAATGACTAACAAAATAAAATCACTTTTTTTAGTACTAATTTGATAACAAAACAATATTTACGAAAAGAGCAATAAAAAACAGCCCGCATTAGGCTGTTTACGTAATAATCGTTATTCAATGAAATAAACTCGGTATAACTAAAGGTTCACGGCATTTTCTTCTTTAAAAGGCTGTTTTCTAGCTAAGAATAAATACTTACACAACTAGAACGCCTAGCACATTTCCTTCTGTAAACCTATGACAAACGTATAAAACCATGTTTTACGCTCCTAATTTGATACAAATAGCAACAAAGTTTACGGTTAGAGATTTTGAACCGAAATTTTTTTAAATAATCAAATAACGTTTAGGGGAAGCACTATCCTTCATCAACACTTCTTGCTTTCTTTCTTCAATTTTCTTATATATATCTATATTAACTTTATTTTTTCGTTGGCGTCTAATGATTCCTTTTAACACTGTCATCACCCTTTACTTTTGATACTTTAAGTATAAGCCGATGCGCTATTTTTTAAACCGACCGTTAGATTGTTTTTCTCTCATCCTTAAGACTGAAATATCATCATCCCAATACTCCATAAGTTCAAGTTATTTTACGTATCAGAACTTTTTATAAACACAAATAAATTACTGACTAGTCTATATAACAAATCATAGAAATGAAATTAAGCTGAAAAAATTTTATTGAAGCTATCCTTTATTATAGGTCGGTACACGAGTAGTACTTTTAGAAGGTGAGTCCATGTTGTGCAGGTATACAACTACAGTAAAAGATGAGAATTGTATTGTTTGTGACTGCCCATTTGTCATTGATACATTTCAACGCAATGATGGTATACGGCGGGGCAAACATGTGTTATTTATAGTGGATAAAGCCTTGGGTTCACAGGAGCTGTTTGAGAGTATTTGAATCAAAGAAAATTTCAATTATACGAAAACGTACAATAGATCAGTTAAGGTTCTACAAGAATTAACTACTAGACTAACTCCAAAAATTAGAGGTGCATAAATGTGCACCTCGCTGTTTACTCATTTCACATAGATGACATGTGTTTATAGGTAATGAAAAATTATATTTACAAGAGTTAATTATCCGTTTCCTTTTGAAGAATATCATTAACAACATCTTCGATCGTTACACTTCCTAAAGCTTTTTCTAAAGCTAATTGGGCAACTGAAAAAAGGGGAGCAATAGTATCCTGAATGTTTCTTCCCACTGGACAAGCTGGATTTGGACTTTCATGAACACTAAATAATTCTTTTTCTTGAACGACATTAACGGCCTTATAAACGTCTAGTAAAGTAATATGAGATAAATCTCTAGCAAGGTCAGCTCCCGCTATACCTGGTTGAACTTTGACCAAATCTGCTTTTTTTAGCATCCCCATAATCTTTCGGATGACTGCAGGATTAGTGTTTACACTTCCTGCTATATATTCTGAAGTGCTAACACCGTCTTTGTTTATTTCGATGAGAGCTAGTATATGAATTCCAACAGCAAAACGACTGCTTATGGACATTGTAGTCACCTTCCTCATAAATATATTAATTTCAGAATAAAGTTGTAACTAATTATATTACAAGTATTTATTATAACTTAAAAATTTAAAAAGTGTTGACAAACATACTAATTGTAATTAATATAGTTACATGTAATCAATATAGTTACAATTAACTTTAGGAGGCTTTATAATGACAACGAATAAAGAAAAAGTAATTCAAGTATTAACTAGTCTTGAAAATGGAGATTCAACTGCTATTCAAGAATTTATAAATCCACATAAATACATCCAACATAATTTAACTTTTCCAAATGGCAGAGAAGTCATGTTAGGGGCATTAAGTGACCTTAAAGCAGCTGGCACAAAGGCTAATATACAGAGAGTCCTTGTGGACGGTGACTTTGTTGTCACTCACACAGATTATGACTTCTTCGGACCGAAAGTAGGATTTGATATTTTCCGTTTTGAAAACGGTCAGATCGTTGAACATTGGGATAACTTACAGCAAAAGGTAGATAAAACACCAAGTGGACATACAATGCTAGATGGTCCGATTGACATTCAGGATGAGGATAAAACAGCAGAAAACAAAGAATTAGTTAAAAGCTTTGTTTCGGATGTACTAATGGGTAATAATCCAGAAAAACTGACCTCTTACTTTGAGGGTGATCACTATATTCAACATAATCCAGCAATTGCCGATGGCCTTTCTGGATTGGGTATTGCACTTGAAGGTATGGCAAAACAAGGTATTGAAATGATCTATGATAAAATTCATATGGTTATTGGACAAGGTAATTTTGTATTAACAGTTAGTGAAGGAACATTTGCAGGTGCTCACACCTCTTTCTATGATTTATTCAGAGTAGAAAATGGTAAGGTTGCTGAGCATTGGGATGTAATGGAGACAATTATTCCTGAAGAGGAGCGTAAAAACAATAACGACAAGTTCTAGATGAACAGCATTCTCAGTTCATAAATTGTTATTCATAACCATTAACTTTATTTGACAAACAGTAAAGGAAATCTGTTGAACGTTCAATGTAAATGAATATATATAAATATCTAGTTATTGTTTAACAATTCATCAATTTGGGCAACAATATAAACCGAATAAGAAGCAATTATAAAAGGAGAGATTTTTTTGAAGCACTTAGTTATTTATGCACACCCAAATCCACAAAGCTTTAATCATGCTATACTCGAAACAGTGGTAGGTAGACTAGAAGATCAAGGAAATGAAGTCGTTGTTCGCGATTTATACGCTTTAAATTTTGAACCAGTGTTAAGTGGAAATGATTTTGCTGCTTTTCAATCTGGTAATACACCAAATGATATTCAGACTGAGCAGGAACATGTAAAGTGGGCGGATGTTATTACATTGATTTACCCAATTTGGTGGACTGGACTTCCAGCTATTCTAAAAGGATATATAGATCGAGTTTTTGCCTACGGTTTTGCTTATGCTGTGAATGAACAAGGAGGGTACGAAAAACTGCTAGCGGGGAAAAAAGCAGTAGTATTAAACACGATTGGTCATCCAGAGGATTATTATGAACAAATTGGTATGATTGGAGCAATGAAGCAAACAACAGATAATGGTATTTTTGATTTTGTTGGTATTGAAACACTTGAGCATAAGTTTTTTGGTTCTGTTCCATCAGTTGATGATAATACTAGAAAGCAAATGCTCGTAGATGTAGAACACATTATTGCTAGATTATTCGGATAAAATACGATTAGAATATAAATGGTCTTACTATAGATGTGAAACTTATCTATAGTAAGACTTTTTGTTTATCATTTTTTGGTCAGACTCCCGTTTCTGTCAAGGTCGTGAGGTTTGTTGAGTATTGGATAGTTCAATTCTTAAGCCAAGATAGTACTTAATGATAGTAATCATAAGCTTAGATCATATGTGACGAATATGTAGGTTGAGCAATCTAAGGTTATTGGCTGCTAATCATGGGCAACATTTTTATACTTTACTGGATAATTTGTCCCTTAATATGGAAAGGATAACGATAGTAAGGGATGTGAGGTGAGTATATTGTGGAAGTTTGGGAGGATTCTTTAAAAGTAATTATACGTATTATTACGATTCTTCCGTTAATGCTTGCTCTAGGACTTTTTATGGGGAAGCGATCAATAGGTGAGTTGCCAGTGTTTGATTTTCTTGTAGTAATCGTTTTTGGAGCTGTAGTTGGGGCAGATATTGCAGATCCAGAGATTGATCATATCCATACAGTGGTTGCGATGATTACAATCGCGATTCTTCAAAAAGCTATCGTGCTTGTTAAGTTGAAAAATAGAAAGATTGGCAAGCTGTTGACCTTTGAACCGACTATTGTTATATACAATGGTGAATTTCTCATGAAAAATATGAAAAAGATCCAATACTCAATCGATAACATATTACAAATGCTACGTGGAAAAGATGTATTTCATGTTGAAGATGTTGAAATTGCCATTGTTGAAGCAGATGGTAATTTATCTGTTAAAAAGGTTCCGATGAAGGAATTAATTACGAACGAGGATTTCGGTCTACATAAAAATGGACAAAATTATGAAATACCTGTTATTTTAGACGGTGAAATTCAATTAGATTTATTGAAATGGCTAAAAAAAGATGAAGCATGGTTAAGGACAAAATTATTAGCTGAGAATATTACGGATCTAAATACTATATTTTATTGTTCATTATCTCAAAATGATAAGCTCCAATTTTCCCTTAAAGTTGATGAACAAACAAATATCCCTCCAATTGACCATTAATAAAAGTTAACCTTTTCTTCTTATTATAGAAAAATGAAGGATTACAGGTTATAAAAATGATATGAATACTTAATGTGGTCAAACATGAGAGGAGTTACATAGTAAATTGTCTAATCAAAAGCAACTAGTTCTTGATATTGGAGGGGTTCTTGCTACAAATTTATCACCTTTATTTTGGGAAGAGCTATCTACAACATCAAAGATACATTATGACAAACTAATAGAATATAAAAATAGTGTACGTACTGGGCTTTGGACTGGGAAAATAACAGAGGACCAATTTTGGTCAGGTCTGTCCATGAAACACCCTTCATTTGAAAAAGGAGTAGCAAAGCCTATGCTGTTATCTCATTTGAAATTACTCCCTGCTGTACACCATGTTGCTAAATGGAGTCAGTTTGCTGACATTCATATACTAAGCAATCATCGTATGGAGTGGATTGAGCCAATTTTAAAGGAAATACAAAATGATGTTAAAAGCATTACAGTATCTAGTGAAGTAGGTTATTGTAAGCCTCATAAAGCCATATATACAACCATTCAAACTAAGCTAGACAGTGAAAAAGAAACGTTGTTTGTAGACGATCAAGAGCAAAACTTTGTAGAGGCTCGTACACTTGGATGGAGAACTTTGCTTGCAGACGAACAAGGAAGTTGGATAAATCAAATAATGCCACTATTATTGTCAGCAAAATTTAGTTTAGGGAATTAATTGTACAGCAATTCTTAATGAATCATTTAACAATTATAAAGGCTAACATAGTAACTCCATCATCTTATCTTGCCACTATTTTAATTTGATGGAGCAGTTTTTTTAAAACCTCGTAACACATCTCCTCAATTTTAGCTCACTTAACAGTCATTCAAAAGTTGTAGAGACATATCATTCTTACTCCTCATGAGATATTGTAGAACCATTTTGTACAATGGAATTAAGCTAAATGAATGAGAAGTTAATACTGAACATAGTATTATTGAGTCATAAAAGGTGTTTCATTCATATATTTAACCAGAGTCACTTAGTATGCAAAAATCAATTTAGGAGCTGTTATGAATGAATCAACAACAACTACCAAACTGGGCATGGAGATATTTGGAACGATTAAATTTGACACCACCTAGCACAGCTTCATATGAATTTTTAGAGCTGTTTTCAAAAAGGCATCTTTCTTTTTTACCTTTTGAAAATGTTAGTAAATTAATTTATTCTACTAGGAACAATTCAAATGGTTATTTCATTCCTTCTGTTGAACAATATGTTGATAATCTATTTAAATATGATTTTGGTGGAACGTGTTTTGTACTTAATCCGTACGCTTTACAACTGTTAACACTATTAGGGTATGACTGTTATCATGTAAGGTTAGGAGAGAGTCATATAGCGATTTTAGTACAATTACCAGACTTTCCTGATGAAAGACTATATTTGGATTTTGGATCAGCAGCACCTATTATGAAGCCAGTCCGATTTGAAAACATGCAAAATTCTTCATCATTTGGTGCAGATGACATTCAACTAATACCAGATGATGAACAACAAGGTTATTACAGATTTACACGTTTTCGTCATGGGAAATTTGTCAATAACCACTGGTCATTTAATCCTAACATTCGTAGTAAAGTAGGAGATTTTGATGAAGCGATTCACAAATCATATTCCAAAGATGCTGTTTTTATGACTCGACTTCGAGTAAATCTGTTTCAAATTGACAAAGGACGTACACTTTCTTTAATCAACAATAAATTAACAATTACAACGCTGGATGATAAAGAAATAGTACGGAAGCTAAAGGACATTGAGGAAGTTGAGAGCATAATTTCTGAAGAGTTTATGTTACCAAAATTGCCAGTTAGGAAGGCTATCAATTTGTTAAGAGATTTAGGTACAGATATATTTCACGTAGAAAACAGTTAAGAGCTACTAAAAGATTTTTCAAGTAGCTAGATTTTGATTTTACTTACTGTTCGATGAGATGCCAAGATTGATATTTAAATAATTAGTTTGGACAGTAAACCGTGTAATTGGCAAGTATGTAGGAGTTTGGACAGTAAACCGTGTAAATTGGCAAGTAAATGTGGGAGTTTGGACAGTAAACCGTGTAAATTGGCAAGTAAATGTGGGAGTTTGGACAGTAAACGATGTGAATTGGCAAGTAAATGTAGGAACTTGGACAGTAAACCGTGTAAATTGGCAAGTAAATGTAGGAGTTTGGACAGAAACCGTGTAAATCAGTCAGTAAAAACCTAAGAGTTAGATATATTAATAGTAAGTTGCTTTAATGTAATATTTAAATAGGAAATATTTCGATATGATTATGCATGTTTGCAAACATATTTATTAACTTTTTCCAAAGAGTTGACAAACTCTATTACAATCCTTAGGAATTACGCATTAAGTGATTTTTAAAATAGCATTCACATAGGCTTTTTTCGTAAAATTTGTTGCTATTTTTACTAAAAATATACAGTATGAAGAGTTTTATGAAACCTCAATAATTGTAAAAGTAGAAAAGACGAGGTTTTATACGTGCTAATATACAGAACGAAAAGCAACAATCAAAGAGAAAACAGTCTTCATTTAAAATAGTTCGCTTAACATATAGCGAACTATTTTTGTAAGTAAATAGAAAAATAATATATATAGTGAGGGTCACTAGTGTTAGTTTTAAGTAAAGGCTCTTTTTTATATGCAAAATTAGAACGGCATAGGCATGAATTTCTTTGTTCTATAATTGATATAAGTTACTGTCTAATCTTGGTTTGCTATAAATGAATGTGATAAAAGCCTTGATGAACTTTTAATTTTATTGGTGTATGATGGGTCTATATTCCAATTTTTAAAGGTGTGATTGAATGAGTAAAAAATATCAAGATATTATCTCTACAAGAGAAGAATTCGAATCTTTTCAACAGTTCGTAGGCAACCCGAGCCCCAGAGCTGCTAATAAGGTTATTTCATTTATCGATAGCCATTGTAGAGAGTTTATTGATAAATCTCCATTTCTATCTTTGGCAACTTCTAATTCAGAAGGACAATGTGACGTTTCACCAAGAGGAGATTACCCAGGGTTTGTTTCTGTTCTTGATGATCATCACTTGTTTATTCCAGAACGACCAGGAAATCGAAGAATGGACTCTGCTAATAATATAATTACAAATCCAAATATAGGACTCTTATTTTTTATACCTGGGTTAGGAGAAACGTTAAGAATAAACGGAAAAGCTTATATTTGTCGTGACCCTGAACTATTAGAAAATAGTAAAGTAAATGGACGTGCTCCGTTATTTGGAATTTTAGTAGAAGTGCAGGAATGCTATGCGCATTGTGCAAAAGCCTTTATTCGATCAAATTTATGGAATCCCGAATCATGGTATGCTAAAAAGACACTTCCATCGGTCCCACAAATGTTGGTAGCTCACTCGAAGATACCAAATGCAACTTCTGAACAAGTAGCAAAAGAGTTACAAGAGGGCTATAAAAATAGGCTCTATTGAATATATCTTGCTAAATAAACAATAGGGCACATTTCTCAGATAAAAAGAATGGGTGATAAGTAAGGTGATTAAATATTTTGATTAGTAATAGTTTGAAATGTCATTTAGAAGAAAAATACGGTGCATTTACACCTGTTCCTTTAACTGGTGGATATACGAATGAAGTTTTTTTATTAAAAGGTACTAACCCTACCATAGTTATTAAAATGGGTAAGATATTAAATAAAGATATTGTTAATGAAGTGAAGTGTTTGGAATTAACTAGAGAAACAGATTTAACTCCGAGGTTATATGAATTATTGGAAACAGATGAAACTACATATACAGTAATGGAATATCGACAAGGTGACAATGCTCAATCAATTCTCGATCATAGTAATGTAACGATATCTGAGTATATTTATATTGAATTAGGAAAAACACTCGCTAAACATATACATTCCTTAAAATACGATTTTAATTCTTATGGAATAAGAGAAAGCACTGCTAATGAACTTAATCTAAATCTAGCATTTGTACCTGAAGGTCTTATTAACAAATCTAAAGAACTATTAAAGAACATGAATGACTCAAAGGATGAGTGGGTATTGACTCATGGAGATTATGGAATACATAACGTATTATGCAATTCAGGCAGAGTACATACTGTTTTAGATTGGGAGTGGTCAGAATGGGGAAATCCTTTATCTGACTTAGCATGGGTATGTTGGTTCACTAAGTTACATTATCCAAAGCATGCGAGTGTATTAAACAATCATTTTATTAAGGAATATTTAAAAATCAATCCTATTCACTTATCCTCTAACACATTAAAAAGTTATTGTGTTAATAAAGTATGGAAAGTCTTAAATAGGGTACGTCATGCACCATTAGAAGTCCAGGAAGAGTGGTGTAAACGTCTAGCATGGACCTTGCATACAGATATTTTTGATTTTCTGGACAGCATAAAATAATGCACATTAATCTATATTATGAAATTGAGTTGATCTCACGCTTGCATAGTGAATGACAATTGAAAAAAGAGAATTGAAGTTCTATAATACACAATTGAATTAATAAATGTAGGAAATGAATTGAAATATACTTATTCATTTTGCGGTTATAAAAACTGAAGATGAAGAGATCCCCCGTAACATTTGAGATTTTCATGGTTTACTTTTGGAATAGGTGGTTATATTCAATATCTTACGCCTAATCTCGAAGGGGGATCAAAAAGTAATAATTAACTAAATTGGTTATTTTTGAATTTTAGTGTAAATTTGAAATGTAAAACCAAATTGATCCGTTACAACTCCGTAACAAGGACTAAAAGGGATTTCTTTCAATCGCATATGAACAGTACCATTTTCTTTTAAGCCATCAAAAATTTGCTTGGTCTCTTCCACATCTTATGTTGTAATACGTATTCTCACATGATTTCCCATTTGATAGGGCTGACTTGGATATGTATCTGAAAGCATTAGGATTGAGTCTCCGATTTTTAAGGTAGCGTATCCAACCAAGTCTTTATCGTCATGTGATATAGCATAATGGGTGTTTTCAAGCATTTCTCCTAAAGATTGGTGAGAAAAGATTCAGCATTCAGTGCTTTTTGATAAAATTGTATGACTTTATTCCTATTTCCATTCACCCTCAAATAAGGACAAACTTGTATTGACTCAACTCCATGTGTAACTTAAATATCCTAATTATACGAAAAGATTAGCCTTTTATAACATTTATTTCCATTTAGTATCGACTGTTAATTTATTTGCGTGTTTATTGAGTACACAATGGTGTGATAGAGCTTCGTAATATCCTAGATAAAATGATTGTTTGACTGAAAAAATGAATGGTGAAGACGGTATGTAATTAGCATGTTAAAATGTTAAAATTGGATAAAATAACTTATTGGTTACGGGAGTGAGATCTTTGGAAAAAACTGTTCTTGTCATCGATGACGACAAAGATATCGTAAGGCTTATTGTGGAAACATTAAAGTATGAGCGGTTTAATACAGTTTTTGCTTACTCTGGTATAGAAGCAATGAAAATGATTGATAAAGAAAAAATAGACTTTGTTATTTTAGATATTATGATGCCAGAAATGGATGGTATTGAAGTATGTAAAAAAATACGCGATCAACATAACATGCCGATTTTATTACTTAGTGCAAAAGATCGTGATATTGATAAGATCGTTGGTCTTGAAGTAGGAGCAGATGATTATTTAACAAAACCTTTTAATGTACATGAACTAACTGCGCGGGTAAAGGCACACTTTCGAAAAATTGGAAGATTAAAACAAGAGTTATCAGAAAGTTATCCTACACATTCAACAGCTAAGACTCCACTTAAGTTAAATGAAAATTCGTATGAAGGATTTCTAGAAGGAAAGAAAATACAATTATCTTCTAAGGAATTTCAAATCTTATTATTCTTCACTCAACATCCAAACCAAGTGTTTAGTAGGGAGCAGATTTATCAGCGTGTTTGGGGAGATGATTTTGGTGATTTAAACAATGTGACTGTACATATTAAAAATATTCGAAAAAAGCTTGGGAGAAATCATGATTATATAAAAACGATATGGGGTGTTGGCTATAAATATACTTTAGATGGTGTGAAGCTATGAAGCTAAAATATCACATTCCATTATTGTTTTTAATATTTGGTATTGTATTCTTTTTTATCGTTTTATTGTACATACAACTCGATGTTCGAGATTCAATTACTAGTGATTTATCCACAAATAATGAACGTTTTATAGAAAAACATGAAGACATTGCTGAAGAAGTAGGAAGATTATATCCTGATCAACAAAAAATGACGACATTTTTAAAGGATTTAGGAGGGAGGGAACAATTAACGATAAAATTGACAAACCCAGCATTTGAGCAAATATTATTTGAGTATGACGCCATAGAAAAAGAAATTTCTACAGGTGATAGGTGGTTACCTGTTAAAACACCAGGTACGAATGAGGTCGTTTTATTTATGTCTATAGAGCGTAAGCTCGACGAAATAAATGAAGCAATTTTCCAAGTAGCCATCGATATTTTTATATTTGTTGTTCTTACCCATCTTACTCTATTCATATTATTAACACTATATTTTCACGAGACAATTACGAACCCAATAACCAATTTAATAAACCGTTTTAAAATGGTTAGTTTACATAAACAGCTTCCAACGGTACATCCTACACGGAAAGGTGAAATAGGCGAGCTCTATCATCGCTTTTATGAATTAGAAGCAAGACTTCTTCGTGCATATCGAGAGCAAATTGATATGGTGTCGTCGATAGCACATGATTTAAAAACTCCGTTAACATCAATTAATGGGTTTCTCCAGCTAGCGGTATCGCCATTACATCAAACAGCAAACCAAAAAGAGGAATACATTAAATTAGCTCAAAAAAAAGCATTGTATATGACAGAGTTAGTACATGAATTCTCAATCTTTTCTACTAATGAAATTGCTCTACAGGAAATGGACCGCTTTGACGTTCTAATAGGTAAGTTTTTTGAGTCAATAGGAGAAGAATACGAAGCCGAGTTGGCTGGGTTAGATTATTCTTTTCATTGGGATCATGATTTTCACGACGACACATATTTTCTAGGAAATGAAAAGTTTCTTCGTAGATTGTTTGCAAATATTATAAGTAATTCAATTAAACATGCATATAATAATGAACTGAAAATTACTATGAAAGGCACAATAGAAGAATCATTTATCGTAATCAATATAGAAGATAATGGGGTAGGTGTTGATGAAGGTCACATACCATACTTGTTTCAAAAGTTTTACACAGTTGAAAAATCGAGACAACGTGAAAAGGGAGGTACAGGACTAGGACTAGCGATTGCTAAGTCAATCGTAGAAAATCATGACGGTTTTATTTCAGCATATCTGTCAAAAGGACTAGGTGGGTTAGGCATTAAAATACAACTACCTATCTCTCGTTTTCAACAATAAACGTTTTGTAATTAAAACGTTTATTTTTTTTTATTTTTATTTCATCTTAGTTTTATTTTTCAATGTTAAATTAAGGACGAATGGATAATAAAGGAGGATTTCGATGAAGACAATTATAAAATTTCGTTGGGCAATGATTATTTTTTGGTTAATTGTATCTGCTTTATTAATAACAACGATGCCTAATTTAGATGATTTAGTTAGGGAAAAGGGGCAGCCCAAAATACCAGATGAATATTCATCAGTTGTGTCTAATCAATTACTAGATGACTTGAAGGGTACAACTACAAGTAAAGAAAATATAGACGTCGTCGCCGTCTTTCATGAAGATGAACCTCTTACATCAGCTCAGCTAAATAACATTGAGCAACAAATAGCCAATTTACAGAACAAACAAGAAGAACTAGCGATCACTCATATCGCTACACATTTTAAAAACGAAGAATTATTAAATCAATTTGTTTCTGAAGATGGTACAACAGTAATGGCGGTTATCAGTGTAGACAAAGCTGGAAAGAAAGTGAGTGAAGTACGTGAAGATATCCAAAAGGAATTAAATGATAGTGAGGTGAAGACTTATTTAACAGGTAATGAATTTATTAATGAAGATCAAATTCAGAATACAGGAGAAGGTGTTAAAAAAACCGAACTTTTTACAGTTATTTTTATTATCCTTGTACTAATTGTCGTATTTCGTTCTCCAATCACACCGATCATTTCATTATTAATCGTTGCTCTCACTTATATTTGCTCATTAAGTATTGTAGCGCATTTAGTTGATGCATTTGATTTCCCATTTTCAACAACTACACAGACATTTTTAATCTTAGTTTTATTCGGTATTGGTACGGACTATAATATTTTACTATTAAGCAGGTTTAAGGAAGAGCTAAGTAATGATCAAGAAATAACAGAAGCGATAGTCACCACATACAGAACAGCTGGTAAAACAGTTGTATATAGTGGTTTAGCTGTGTTTATTGGTTTTAGTATATTAGGTTTTGCTCAGTTTTCTGTTTTTCAATCCTCTGTCGCTGTAGCTGTGTCAGTTGCTACTTTATTACTTGTGTTATACACAATGATGCCATTTTTTATGAGTGTAATTGGTAAATTCATGTTCTGGCCAGTGCAAAAGCAGAAAGGGCATAGTGAAAGCAGACTATGGTCTACATTAGGAAAGTTTTCAATTGCTCGTCCGCTTATTTCAATTATTATTGTAGCTATGATTACGATCCCATTTTTACTATTGTCTAAAGGAGAGTTATCGTATAACAGTATAGATGAAGTAAATGATACGTATGAATCAGTACAAGGATTTAACATTCTTGCTGAAAAATTCTCACCTGGTAAAGCATTACCTACTACGGTGGTTATTGATGCTGATGAAAGCTTAGATTCTAATGAAAAGTTAGCTCTCATCGATGATTTAACTGCATCACTTATGAATATAGAGGGAGTGGAAACAGTATACGGTCCAACAAGACCACAAGGAGAGAAAATAGCAGAGCTATATATTGAAGATCAAGTAGGTGAAGTGAACGAAGGTTTATCAACAGCTAACGATGGACTATCGGAAATTGCAAATGGATTATCAGGTGCGAATGAGAATTTCTCGTCACCAAAAGATTTTGCTGATTTAGATAGGCTCATTAATGGCACTGAAGAAGTTGCAAATAATATGAACCAGCTTACAAATGCATTACAGCAAGTTAATAATGGCTCAGAAATTGGAGTACATGGAGCAAGAGAATTAGCAAATGCTGTAGCAACTTTAGAAAATAATTTAACAAAGCTAGATACATCATTGGCAGGGGTACTTGCAAACTATGAACAGCTTCAAAGTGGGTATGGTTCATTTGCATATGATTACGATAATTTGGAAAAGCAATTAGCATTCATTCAGTCAACAACAAATGAAATGCAAAGCTTAGTTATTCAAATTGAAAGTGCATACCCAGAAGTGGAATCTGACCCAAATATGTTGGCACTGAATACAGCCATTGATACGTTAGCAGTACAGTCTACAGCTTTAACAGATGGTTTGATTGAGCTAAACAATCGATTTTCTTCGACTAATGATTTGTTTGCTCAAGCAAACGAAGGCCTTGAGAAAATCATTGCAGGACATACTCAATTAGTTACTGCATCGAGTGAATTGACCCAAGCAGCTTCAGAGCTTGCTGATGGCTTAGAAATAGGCAGCCAAGGACAATCAGCAATCATAACAAATATGGAAGGGATAGAAAATGGAATTTTAATGATCAATGATGGTCAGCAACAACTGAAGAATGAACTAGAGGAATTATCTTCTGGAATGAATGAATTAGAAAAAGGTCTCTCTAAAAGCTCAGAAGGGTTAAACGAAATTTCAGTAGGACTTCACGATGCAACCGACTATTTAGATGAGGTAACACAAGCGGAAGCACCTTCTTCGTTCTTTATTCCTGAAGAATTACTTGAAGGAGAATATCAGGATGTCCTAAATACGTACATGTCTGATAATAGAAGTACGTTCAAATTGACAGTTGAGTTATCTGTAGATCCGTATTCAACAGAAGCAATTTCAGTCATTAATCAACTAAGCTCTGTCATTGAAAGTGAACTAGTATCTTCTAACATAAAGGGCACAACGTATGCAATAGGTGGAATTTCTTCAATTAATAACGATTTAAATATGATGGCAAACGATGACTTTTCTCGCACAATTATTTTAATGTTAGTAGGAATTTTCGTCGTACTCGTCTTAATTATGAGAGCCTTTTGGATACCAATATTTATTATTGCATCACTCATTTTAAGTTATTATACAGCTCTATCAATGACTGACTTACTTTTTGTTCATGTATTCGGATATAGTGGATTGTCTTGGACCATTCCATTCTTTTCATTCATTATGATCATAGCACTTGGAGTAGATTATAGTATTTTCTTAATGATGAGATTTAAAGAAAATATTGAACATACAACAATTGAAGCATTAGTAATTGCTAAAAAACAAATGGGTAAAGTCGTTATTTCAGCTGCTACAATTTTATGTGGAACGTTTGCAGCAATGTATCCAGCAGGTGTGCTGTCGTTAACTCAAATGGCTACTGTAGTAATCATTGGTTTAACACTCCTGACTGTCATTATGCTACCTGTTTTTATACCAGCACTTATTTCTTTGCAAACCAAAATGAATAGGAATCATTTCACCAAAACTAATAGGTCTAAAAGTTTAACAGATTGATAACTATTTCCATGCCACTTTTCTGAATATGGAAGCGGTTAAATGAGTTGCTTTGAATGATAGATTTAACGAAGACACAAGTGGACATTCATCCTTTTAAAGAATACTGCAATTCATTAAAAGGATAGAATGTCCTTATACTTAACGACATATAGGCTAGTTATAAAAAAGTTAGCTTGGTCAGATAGCTATTAATCTTCATTCACTTTGTTGTAAATGTGCTATAGCTTTGTCTAAGGCATCTTCAGGAGCACATTTGATATTTGGTATGATACCTTCGCCCTCCCAGTTAGAACCGGTTATTTCAACAATAGGTTCCCCAGTTGAAATAGATAGTCTTATTCCATCAGTTAATGGATAATACGTATTTCTATTTGCAGCTCCTGCTGAAGGTTCACCTACAATAATTGCTTTCTCATGAGCTTGGAGTACATAAGTAAAGTACTCAGCTGCTGATCCAGTTTTACAGTTAATTAATATGTAAAGTGGATGATGATTTAGTTTGCGTTTGCCAACAACAAAAGGATGGGTGAAAGTTTGGAAATCTTTTATATTCATATCATGAGTAGTAGATAGTAGTATAGGTTCATCATCAAAAAAATAGCTAAGTATGTATTCTCCTAGCTCTCCATACCCCCCACGATTGTGACGTAAATCAATAATCGTTGCATCCGTATTTTCTAACATTTTCATCGCTGCAATGGCTGTATCTATACCTCTATCAGGATTCATAAACTGTGTTATTTTCATGTAACCGATATTATTTGGCATAACCTTTACCTCGGTAAACCCAAAGTTGTTTGTTCTTTCTGATTCCAGTTCTTTTTTTAGCCAATCCTCCTCTAGAAAGTTACCGTCTTCTTGATTAGTGAATAATTCAATGTATAAATGCTTGTCTCCACTAAGCTGCATCAACATCTCTGTTACAAATGTAGCAAATTCGCTTAGGGATTTAATATTTTTAAAATCGTCAGAATTCTTTTCGCGTAAGCCACTTAGTAATTTTTCTTTTTTAGATGCAACAACGTAATGCTGCTCTAACAGTTCTATCGCTGTTGAAAAGTGATTAAATAATATATCTTTGTCCATCGAATAACCTCCATCTATTATAATTGTTTTCGCTTCTGTACCTTGTTGAACAAGGCTTTACTTTTGATTTTATCATCAAAATATTATAAAAACTAATTATTTAAAAAATTATAAATAAAAAGAAAGTTATTTTTTTATGATAAACTTATTTATATAAATTACAAAATATTCCTGGTGGTTTGTAAAGGGGGTACACACAATTAAAAAGCTAGTACTTTTTTTATGCTGTTTATTACTAGCTGCTTGTAACCAATTCAAAGAGCCAAGTTTTCAGATTAAAGTGAACGTAGCAAATTTAACTGAAGAAGAATATCAATATGTAGGAACAGGAGGTTTAGTCAATCCAACAATAAATGATTTTAGAAAATTGATATTTCACTTTGAAATAAACTCTAAGCATAACGTTATAGACTTAAATATTGATACCCCAGAATATGGAGAATGGAAAAATGCAATTAATGCTATTGACGAGCAGAGGTATTGGTACGGTAAAGGTAGTTTTCAAACTAACTCAACATATAATCACGATTTTGTCTTTTATGCGAAGGGCTTAACAGAGAATGATATTACAAAAGCCTTTGATGAAATGATCATTTCAGCTTCTTGGAAGACGGATTATGGAGTTGAGCAAATAAGGAAATTTTTCATTAGTAACCTAATAGTGTTTGATGGTGAAAGCTAAGCTAATAAAAGCTGTTTACTATAGAAATACAGCTTGAGCTTGAGTCTTCAGGACAGGAGGAACTAAATTGAAAATTATTGAAAATAAAAGCGGTTTACAGTATCTTGATTTTATTAAATGCAACGAAGTACAGATGAAAAAATATGAACCGCTTAGCGGTTCTTTTGCGGTAATCATATGTGGAGAGCACATTCTTTTATGCTATAACAAATGGAGAAATCAATGGGAGATACCTGCAGGTAGAAGGGAAGAAGGTGAAACCCCGAAGCAGTGTGCTATAAGAGAGTTGTTTGAGGAAACAGGACAAGAAGTAAATGATTTATCATTTAAAGGTTTACTTAAGGTCAAAAATAAATATAGTGGAGAAGTAAAGTATAATCCTGTTTATTACTCAAAAGTAAATAAATTGCAACCTTTCATAGATAACGATGAAACTTCAGAAATTATGCTATGGGACTGTAAGGAGGATATTGGATATATTGATCTTGTAGATATACAAATTTTAGCTTTTATCTAGTTTATTTTTAAATACATTGCTGTTATTTACTTAATTAACAATCCCCTTGATGATGTTTACTAAGTAACAATGAATGCGAAAACACTTTTAACTGATAGATGTGTTCTGACATTGGTATCAGAAAAATAAAAAAAGGTGTAACAAATGTGAGTTGTAGACGTCTAATATTTCATAGTACATACATGAGGATTTATAACTGTAACATAGGATACCTCCATTCTAAAAAGGTATTATTTTAGTAAATTATGGGTAGAAAACAATATATAACAATGCTAAAATCATAAATAAAAATACAAAAATTCCCTTTGTAGGTGCCATGAATTTGGGAGGAATTTAGGGATGAATAAATCATCATTGTTAAAGATGTCATTCGTATTCGCCGCAACAACTTTATTATGGTTTAAGACATATATTGTCTATAAAACTAGCTTCGATTTAAAGATTGAATCTTGGAAGCAAGAATTTATCCTGTTTATAAATCCATTAAGCTTTTTACTTATTATTTTTGGAATTGCACTGTTTATTAATATCAAGAAACGTAATCGTTATTTAATAGTTACAAGCTTCATAGTTTCATTCACGTTATATGCGAATGTATTATATTATAGAGAATTTTCAGATTTTATTACAATGCCATTACTTTTCCAAACTAGCAATATAAAGGATCTACATAATAGCATTTTTGAGCTATTGCATGTTACTGATATTTTTATGTTTGTCGATGTGCTTGTGTTATATTTCATTATTCGTCATAGTAATAAGATGTCCAATGAAATAATTTATACAAAGAAAGATAAACGAGCTTATTTCATATTAGTTGCAAGCATTACTTTAGTAAATTTAGTGCTTGCGGAAACAGAAAGACCGCAGCTGTTAACGCGTACATTTGACAGAGAAATATTAGTGAAGAACATCGGGTCATACAATTACCACATTTACGATCTTTTGTTAACATCTAAAACAAAAGCACAAAGAGCATTTGCAGATAGTAGTGAGTTTGTTGAAATAGAAAATTATATAAATGCAAATTACAAAGAACCAAATCAAGACTTTTTTGGTATCGCAAAAGGTCGTAATGTGATAATCGTTTCAATGGAATCTTTGCAAAACTTTGTGATAAATGAAACCATTAACGGGGAAGAAATTACGCCTTTTTTAAATGATTTTGTGAAAGAAAGCTATTATTTTGATAATTTTTATCATCAAACCGGACAGGGGAAAACTTCTGATAGTGAGTTTTTAGTTGAGAATTCATTATATCCTCTAGGTAGAGGAGCAGTATTCTTTACTCATTCAGAAAATGAATATAGTGCGACACCAGAAATCTTGAAAGAAGAAAATTATTATTCAGCTGTATTCCATGCGAATAAAAAAAGTTTTTGGAATAGAGATGTGATGTACCCTAACCTAGGCTATGATCGTTATTTCTCATTAATCGATTTTGATGTTAATGAGAGTAATTCTATTGGCTGGGGATTAAAGGATGTAGAGTTTTTTTCCCAATCTGTAGATATATTAAAGACACTAACGCAGCCGTTTTATACAAAGTTTATTACGTTAACAAATCATTTTCCGTTTGTACTTGATGAAGAGGATAAGATGGTAGATGAATTTACGTCTAATAGCCGAACAGTTAATCGATATTTTCCAACTGTACGATATATGGATGAGGCACTTAAAGATTTCGTTGAATTACTAAAGCAAGAAGCCATATATGAAAATTCCATTCTCGTATTCTATGGTGATCACTACGGAATATCCGAAAATCATAAAAGAGCTATGGGGGAGTTTTTAGGAAAAGAAATGACACCATTTGATGTAGTGAATTTACAAAAAGTCCCTTTAATAATTCATATACCAGGAATTACCGATGAAAGTCCACTTGTAGTTTCGAAAGTATCAGGACAAATTGATGTGAAGCCGACACTTTTGCACTTATTGGGGATTGAAACAAAAAATGACGTTCATTTTGGTGCCGATATCTTCTCAACAAAAAAGAGTGATCTTACTGTCTTGAGAGATGGAAGCTTTATAACGGAGGATTATATATATACAAAATCTATATGTTTTGACAAACATACTGGAGCAAAGACGACTAGTTCCAACTGTGAACCATATGAAGAAAAAGTAAAACATGAGCTAGAATACTCAGATAACATTGTTTATGGAGACTTATTAAGGTTCTATGAAGGGACATCATATAATGAAGCTTTAACTGGTCAATGATGAAGCCTCTTGGAAAGTACGGGTATTTGATTAAAGCTTCAATGTGACACCTATTAGTAGTGGTTAGTGAATTTAAATATAAAAAGTCATGCACATTAGCTAAAAGCTACTTGCATGACTTTTTTATTTTGCTTGTTTTTGTAAAATTGTTGCTAAGATGAGGTTTTATCCTTACTACAAGGGGTTTATAGCAATAAAGGTGTCCCGATTGTTAGTTGTGTACGTGTTTATATCTTAGTACTACTCCGAAAACAACATTGCATTAAGACATAACGAATCTTATCTTCGGAAAAACAATAAAATTCCATTTTTCTATTCAATACCTCTGCCAAAGCTATTCTTTTCAGCTGAAAGCAATAAGATATATGGGCGTTTAGTCATGAATGACAGTTGATTTTTGCGTCATTTGTTTAGGCATATTTATGCCTTTTATATTTGCTCCGACAACACCTATGATAATCATAACAGTGCCGATCAAGTGATAAGTGTAAAACGTTTCATGTAGAATGAAAACACCTGCAAGTATACTTACAATTGTTGAAAGGTTCATGAAGACAACCGACTGTGAAGCTTTCATTCTAGATACCATGTAATTGCTTAAGAAAGATGTAACTACAGAAGATAAAATCGCTAAGTATAACATCGGTAAAACAAAATTAACTTTTAATAAAACTGTAAAGTCAGCTTTTTCAGGTGAGACAAAAAGTACTAAGTTAAACATGAACATGCCCATGCCCATCATTGCATACGTTAATTCGATTGGTGAAAATTGTTTAGAGAACTTCCTTGCCAATACTGTATACAAAGCCATTGATACAACAGATAAAAAGATGAGTATAATACCAAGCAAATTTGCTTCACCGTCAACGCCTTTCATAACAGTAATGTAACTTACGCCTCCTACAGAAAGCAGAATAGAAGCTTTCTGTATTATTGTCGTGCTTTCTTTTAACATGGTAGCTGCGAATAGCATGACAAAAATGGGGACTAATGCTGTAATAATACCTGCTTCACTTGAAGAAGCATATTTCATTCCATAAGTTTGAAATGAAAAAGAAAGTACAGGTTGAACGATTGAGAATAATATTAGCGGGAGTATGGGTTTATGTCGAAAATCTACACGTATTACTTTTAATAAAACAAATGCAGTCATGACAATAAATGCAATCGTAAAACGGTAGGATAATATAGCTAAAGGTGACGTTTCACTTACAATATTTTTTAAAAATAAAAAGCTGAAACCGACTATGCCAGCACTTAATACACCAGCAAGAATAGGTAATAGATTGTATTGTTTCATCTTTCATTCCCCCTAGTTACTATCTCTTATGTATAGCATACTTAAAGGAAGCTTATCGTACATCAATGAATAGGATGAACATGATCTACTACTTTAGCCTGAGGTACTCATCCAGTTAATATCTACATAAAAACTACCGTTGCGACTGACCTATTTGCTTACGCTTTTTCGTAAACTTTTTGTCATCCTTCCCTAAAAATAGTATTTTTATTTATATGTCATTGTTTTTCATATGAAATGCAAAGAACACTAGTTGTTTACGTTAGTACAAAAAACACGTAAACAGCTTTTACTTATATGTTATTAACTTGCCATGATTTGTCAATATTTTTGGTTACTTATTGCGGAACTAAGCTAAAAAAGGTAATAAAACATATAACAATACAAATAATATATTGATATAATTAATATGAAATACCATTTTATAACATTATATTTTTCTCATATTACAAACACAGTCCACAGTTATAAATTTCTTTGTTACTTCTTTTTCAAATTGAGTTACTAATGTGTAAGGTTAAATGATTTATTACAGTCTTTAAAGAAAAAATATGTCCCGAGCTTTAGTTGTTTTCATATTTAGCATTTTTTACGATAAAACATCAATGACTGCGATAACAGCCAACATTGCAGAATGACCAAAACGAAGAGAGTTGTATTATATGGTGTATTCCTATGGAAGTTATAGAACATAGCTTAAGGTGATTGTATATTTTCCTTAAGAAATTCTTCATATTTTTCTAATCCAAATGTTAAGAAATGACAAGTATAATAATGAGCAAATGAGTAGGAGATGAGGTGTAATGATGAACGAATATACAATTCTAGTTACCGATGACGACAAAGAGATAAGAGATGGCATTGAGATTTATCTTAGTAATGAGGGATATAAGGTCATAAAAGCAGCAAATGGAATTGAAACACTCCAACAGCTTGAAAATAATGAAGTGCATTTAATTATAATGGACATCATGATGCCACAGATGGATGGAATTGCGGCAACATTTAAAATACGAGACAAGTACAACATTCCTATCATTATGCTCAGTGCAAAAGCTGAGGATACAGATAAAATTCATGGACTCTCAGTAGGAGCTGACGACTATATTACAAAGCCATTTCATCCTATGGAGCTCATTGCGCGTGTAAAATCACAAATGCGCAGGTATGTACAGCTAGGCACATATCATGAACAACAAACAATTACTGAAGTAAATGGCTTAGTGCTTGATCAGGAAGCAAAAGAAGTGAAGCTAGACGGCAAATCAATTAAGCTTACACCGATTGAGTATAAGATCACTGAGCTATTATTACTGAATGCAGGGCGTGTGTTTTCCATTAATGAAATTTATGAACGAGTATGGAACGAGCCTGCATATAACGCTGAGAATATCGTAGCAGTGCATATTCGAAAAATACGTGAAAAAATAGAAGAAAATCCAAAAAATCCTCGTTATGTTAAGGTTGTTTGGGGAATTGGTTATAAGATTGAGAAGTAACCTTCTTCAAGAAAGTTTGCAAACATATAGATAAACAACGTTTTAATGGATTTTTTATAGCTTAGACAGTGAAAGAAGGGGGTCTGTAAAATGAAGAAGAATTTTTATAAAACAATTGGTTGGAGCTTATTAGTTAGCATAATTCTGATTGCCGTAACTTCAACTCTTGAAAATGCACATCGATTTATCGGTAATCAAGATTATTTTCAAACCGATGAATTTCAATCAGAATACCATAACTATATAAGGGAATTAAGTTCAATTGTGTTAAATAATCCTGATAAGGAGAAGTTGAAGGATACAGTTTCTGTTTCTCAACAAGAAATAGATCAGTATAGATTTTACTACGGGGACTTAACTACGCAAATTCAAAATATACAGGCGCAATACCAATCACGTATTTCAGAAGCGGAGGCTTCAGGTAACACTTCTGTGAAAGATGCCCTTACGAAAGAACGAGACGCAAAAATAGCTGACATACAAAAAAACTTTGAAGATGATGCATATGTCGAAAAAAAGATAAAAGCAGTTATTAACACAAATATTGATTCGTATATAGCGGAACTAAACGCGAAAAAACAAGACTTCGTGTCCGATTTCACATATTTCTCATATGAGTTGAAAAATATTGAGACAGGCGAAACCTTCTCATCTGGAGATGTATCAGAAAAAGCTGCGTTTACTATGGAGTTCAGTAAAAAGAATGGATATTTAAAGGCATCACAATATTTAGATAGTGCATCATATTATATCGGTGGAGAGTACAACGAAGAAACTGGAATCGATGTCAATAATAAAATAACCACATTATTAAAAGCTTCTCCATCAACATTTGAAGGAAAAATAACTATACCCGTTGCAAACATGAATCAAGTAGAAAGGGCACAATATTTCATTTATCAAAAAAATCTGTCATTAATCATGCTGGCAATAGCTGTTGTTGCTTTATTAATTATATTATTAATATTTAAATTTCGTAAATCTTGGTACGTAGATAGTTCTGTAAGACGACAATATGAAAATTGGCCATTAGACATAAGGCTTGTATTAATTTTGATCAATGGCTGGATTGTCATGATATTTACTTTCATGCTTAAGCAAGATTATTATTCATTATTTTCTTATTACAATTATCAGAGTGTTGAAGGGCTATTATTTAATCATTTCATTCATTTATTTGCAATATGGTTTGGCATATACCAAGTTGTATGGACGTATGATGAGCTAAAGCAAGGATTGGGCTTTATCGAAACACTTAAAAACGGTATTGTTGTTAAAAATATAAAGTTAGTAAGGGATGCTTTTTTAAAAACCGCTATCGGGAAGCAAATGTTGGCGATATTAATCGTTATCTTTTTTTGGGGGATTGGAACTGCAATTGCTTTTGCTAATTCTTACGATGATGGTTTAATCATGTTTTATCTTATTTGTGTCTTCTTCATCGGTATACCGTCAATTTTGTTTCTGATGAAAAGGATTCGTTATTTAAATCGTGTATTTAGAGCAACCGAACAAATGGCAAGTGGCACATTACTTGAACCAGTTCCTGAAAAAGGAAAGTCTGTTATAGCTAAGCACGCAAAACATCTTAATAAACTAAGAGCTGGATTTAAGACGTCAATAACAGAACAAGCAAAAAGTGAACGATTAAAAACCGAGCTTATAACAAATGTAAGTCATGATTTAAGAACACCTCTGACCTCAATTATCACATATACCGATTTGTTAAAAAATCAGCAGTTGACTGAGGAAGAGAGAAATGAGTATGTAAATATATTAGAACGAAAATCCAATCGATTAAAAATACTCATTGAAGACTTGTTTGAAGTATCTAAAATGGCGAGCGGGAATTTAGAGCTTCATAAACAACAGGTAGATTTAACACAATTAATACACCAAGTAATTGGTGAACACCAAGAGGATATTGAAAAATCCGGTCTTGATTTTCGGGTAACAATTCCAGACACTTCAGTTATGAGCTACGTAGACGGACAAAGGTGGTGGCGTGTGTTAGACAATTTAATCGTTAATGCACTGAAGTATTCACTTACAGGTACAAGAGTATATGTTAGTCTAAAGCATGAAAATAACCAAGCAGAATTTGTTGTTAAGAACATTACTAAATATGAGCTTGGTGAGAATATTAACGAACTACTTGAAAGATTTAAACGAGCAGATACATCACGAGCTACAGAGGGATCTGGCTTAGGGCTTGCGATTGCTCAATCGATCGTTGATTTACATGATGGTACATTACAAATAGATCTAGATGGCGATCTATTTAAAGTAATTGTTAAAATACCAACATATTAGAGTTGAGATTAGAATAAATTTACATTTATGTCAGGGGATCATTTATAATAATAAGGACACTTCTTCGTAGAATGATAGGCACATTTATCATATGAGAGAAGTGTCCTCTTTTTTATTTTAGCTGTTTTTGCATCGATTGCTCTGAATCCAAATTAAGAAATGATACACGCCCTCTACTACTTTTCCATTGTAATTTCTTCTGTTGTGATTTTAGTGAGAATTGTAACAATATTTAAGAAGAGAGCCTTAACTGGAATCTTTATCATATGAAAGGGAGAGAGCAGGAATGAAAAAGATATTATTTTTGCCATTGTTAAGTATGCCTTCTGGTCATCATCAAGTAGCAGAGTCTTTAATACATTCAATTAACAGGACTACCAATGGGATAACAACGAATAAGGTTGACCTACTTAGTTACTCTCATCCAGCTTTAGAAAAATTAATTACAGCATTTTATCTCAAATGGATAAAAGTATCACCTAAAACGTATAAGTGGGCATATAATAATTTCGGTTATTCAAAATCAACAACCTACTCATTACAATGGTATGAAAGGTTGTTTTTAAAAAACATGGAGCAACTTATTCAACGTGAACAACCTGATGTTATCGTAGCAACACATGGCTTTCCATCGTTTTTAGTTAGCCGCTTAAAGCAAAAGAGAATGATTGATGTTCCGTTAATTAATGTTTATACAGATTTTTTTATTAACAATGTCTGGGGAAGAGATGGTGTTGATTATCATTTCGTACCGAGTGAGCATATACGTACTTCCTTAATAGAGGATAGCGGGGTAACTGCAGAAAAGATAGTTGTGACAGGTATTCCTATTAATGACAAGTTTAATCGGGTGAATCGACAGTTCGAACAAAAAAAAATCCATCATATTTTGTTAGCTGGTGGGAGTTGTGGCTTAGGAAATATGGTAGACCTTCTAAGGGAAATAGATCATTCAGCAAAGCATTTTCATTTTTCCGTATTATGTGGAAATAACGTGAAGATGTATGAAGAGTTAACAAACTGGAAAAAACCATACATTACACCGTTGCAGTATCTTTCTTCGCGAGATGAAATGAATGATTTGTATGAAAATGTTGATGCTATTGTGACGAAGCCTGGCGGTGTAACTGTTAGTGAGGCTTTGCATAAAAAGTTACCAATCTTTGCAATAGCTGGTTTACCAGGCCAGGAAGAAATTAATTTATCTTATCTTCAAAGTGAAAGCTTAGTGTATAAACTTGATTTGAATATGTCTATCTCATCACAGATCATTGAGAAACTAACGAATAAGCAGGAATGGAATGAGCACCAACAAAGAATTGAGGGTTATGTGCAGACGTGCCAGTTTGCTTCTGAGAAATTATTAACAGTCATAAAATCTATTAACAACAAAAAGGTAGATAAGGTTGGGTAGTCTATGTCAAAGGTGAATTTAACAGATTAATAGGATAATTTGTGATTGTTGAAGTCTCAAAACCAGCATCTTATATAGGAAAAAAGGTGAAAGATAGATGAACATACTAGAACTTATACAAAATCTAGGTACGATTGGTTTATTTATATCCATGTTTTTAGAAGGCTCATCTATACCATTCCCGGGAATTGTGGTCGTTTTATCGTACGGTCTGTTGCTAAATCCTAGTCATATGGAGATTGTACTCATCTCGCTTGGTATGGCAAGTATGTATACGATAGCGAGCCTCATTCCCTATGTACTCGGTGCAAAAATGACCTTCTTATTCCCAAAGAGATTTTGGATAAGTATGGAGAAAGCTAGATGTTGGTTTAGAAAGTATGGAGTTTGGAGTATCTCTTTATCAAGACCATTCGGTATAGGAAATTATATTTCTTATGTAGCTGGTATAAGTAAGGTAAAGTTACGTATTTATCTTGTTCACACTTTTTTTGGAATCCTGCCATGGTCAGTTGCAGTTCTCATGATTGGCAAACTTGGAAATGTAACGAAAGTAAAGCATTTGTTTCAGGAATATGATGTATATATTTATCTCTTAGGCGCATTAATTCTCATTAGTTATCTTATTTTATTGTGGATAAAGGTAAAAAATTATGCTGGAACTTATATGAAGGAGGAAATCGAGAACAGCAAACAACAAGATAGTGTAGCTTTGAACAAGTGAAATACAGTATAACGACATCATCATGTGTTATTCTGAAAGCTGTTACCAACCTCTAATCAAAATATTGGGCTAGGAGGTAATTAGAATGATCAGAACAGGCTTATCGTTGAGTGGTGGCTCCATAAGAGGTGCTGCTCATATTGGCGTACTTAACGAATTAAATAAACAACATATGGAAATTACACATATCGCTGGAACGAGCGCAGGGGCTGTCATTGCCGGGTTATACGCTTCTGGTATGAAACCAGAAGCAATGGAAAAGGAATTAGACGAACTTTCATTAAGGAAATTAATAGATATAAGATTGGGTAAAAAAGGATTTGTTAAAGGGAAAAGAATTTATGACAAGCTACTACAGCTCACAGACGGCAAGCATTTTACTGATCTAGAGATCCCACTTGCAATAGTTAGTTTAGATCTATTATCTGGCAAACTAGTTGTCATTCGTTCAGGTGAGGTGGCTAAAGCTATTCATGCAAGTGTAGCCATTCCTGGCATATTTTCACCTGTTAATTATGGCAATCAGCTATTAGTTGATGGATATATATTAAATAATAATCCTGTCGATATCGTAAAAGAAATGGGTGCTAAGCATATTACTGCTGTTTGCCTACGAGGGTCAAAAGATCAACAGCCGAAAAATATATTACATCAGCTTTCAAGATACATAGGCGTAGCAAGTAAATATCATACTAATCAGCTTGTAGAAAAATATGCAGATGTAATAATAGAAATTGATCTACAAGGTGTAGGTGGATTTCAGAAAAAATCGTTAGGTAAATTTGTAGAATTAGGAAGAGAGCAGGCATGTGATGCTTTTTCCATTAGTGAGTTCAACCAACTTACGAACAATGGCATGTATCCTCAAGAATTTAGTGAGAAAAGGTTAACTGTCTAAAGTTAGTAAATTGAATGAAGAAAAGATACAAAGATTATTTTACAATGAAAAATTTTGAGAGATTCTTTATCGATGATTCTCTCAAGTTGATCGTACGACAATTCGCTATTGCAATGGGTATCTATATGATGGTGGATTTATTTTATCTATCAATATAAGATCATCGTGCTACTCATTGATAGCTTCTACATCGTGTTTTCCTATTGTTTCGAACTCCGCCAATAACTACTTATTTTAACCTCTTTTATATTAATATTATTATAGTGGATATTATTTCGGGTAAACCTAGTTGATTTCAGGAGGGTGAAAGAAATGTTAGGTGTGAACAAAGGTGAAGTTAAGTTAGTAGAAAATAAATATTCACATTGGAATAGCCTGTTTTTAGAAGAGAAAGAGACTTTGGATTTATTAATTGGTGACTATGTCAGAGATATTCAACATATAGGTAGTACAGCTATTCGAAGTATTTTGCCAAAGCCCATACTTGACATATTAGTTGGGGTTGAATCTTTAAGTGATATACAACAGTTTGATACAAACGTTCTGAAAGAAGAAGGTTATTATCATTTATCTAAAGTTGAAATAGAAGGTAAAGAAGTGTTCGCGAAATTTTCCAATCTTAATACTATGACTAAATCTCATATTCTTCATATCGTTGAATATAAAGGTGAGTGGTGGCAACAACACACGTTTTTCAGAGATTTTTTAAATAATAATCCTCAAATGGCTAAAGAATATGAAGAACTTAAAAAGACCTTAGCTATTAAATATCCGAATAATGTATCAGCCTATTCGGACGAAAAAAATAGTTTTGTAGCTAAGGTTCTAAGTCAAAGGCAAAATTAAGATCAGTTTAAGAGTTAGTTAATGAATTTGAAGGGCTCATTTCGTAAAATTTGTTGCATTTATGAAAAAATTAGAGTAACAAATTTATCATCTTGCACATCTTAAGGGCAGTATAATGACAAGGGGTAAGCTTCGACTAAAATATTTTATTAAAAATTCATTGGAGTAAAATAGTACATTTTTATGAAGAGCTTATAAAATAATAAATTTAATTGCTTGATAAGCAAATGCTAAAAACTATCATTGATAAATAGGTTTATTTCTTCCAATTAATGTATAATAAGTTGGAGGAGTGATAAATGTTGATAGTTAAGATGACAAGAAAACAATTTGACACGTTAGCTCATGAGGAGCTTTGTAAAGAATGCTTTGAACCTTTGATCATAGCCTATAAAAATAGTATGGCTGAGCAAACTTTACAAAGCATGTCCGTGTTTAAAGAGCAATTTTATGAACAGCTAACTACTGGACAACAAGCTTTATTCGTATTTCATATGTATTATGATCATGCAAGAAAATCTATAGTAGAGTTGTATTGGTGGAGTTCATATTTTTATGCCCAACCGAAAATTTGGTCATCAATAAAAGCTAGTGTTAATTACTTTCAGGATATCGATATGTTCAAGTTACTTGAAGAGATCGAAAGCGTCTTGCTACAACATCAATACCCTAGTAGTTTAGAAGATTATCATATTACACGAGAAGACTTAGCTAATGATAAAGAACTTGTTACTAAATTTAATCGTTTTCATCTTCAGTTTATCGAGAACACTCCTAAGACGATTAAGCTTATAAGTAAGGGTATTCGAAGATGTCCAACTGAGTTTGTATTCATTGAGGAATAAGGTTATTAATTGTACATAAACCAGCTTCCTTTAAGGGAGCTGGTTTTTAATAGTAAAACACAAACTTATTTGAAAAGGTATGATATATTAATTAAGATGGAAGTTAATGTAGGAGGTTAAGTTAAATGAAAGTTCGATTAAGTAAATATCGTATTAAAGAAGGAAAAACGAAACGTGTGGACGAATGGATGGACATGTTAAATCAAAACATGGATAAGGTACTTATTATATTGAAAAATGAAAACTTGTATGTTGAAACAATGTTTCGTGAAAAAAATGCTGATGGTGAATTTCTTTATTGGTATGCAATACAAGGTGATAATGAAATGAATGTAGAACTTACGGAAGATGAAATAAACAATAAGAATGAAATAATTAAGAAGCATATGGAGTATTGGGAAGAATGTATTGTTCAAGAGGAACAAACACCCATAGCTACAGAAGTTGTTATGGTACCTGATAAAATTAGTAAACATATCATTTAATTCAAACAGCTATTTATCTAGGCTAACGATACATACGTGAATGAAAATTAGGATTTGATCTAGTCGTTTTTAACCCCCACTTTTACACCTAGTGGGGGTTTTGGTTTTATAGGTGGGGTTCTACTCTACCTATAAAACTTAGATCAAAGTTTATTAAAGGTAAACATATTAATTTTGATTATTTAATTCATCAAAAACATTCATGAGAGCTCTAGAAGGCGAGCTTAAGTAACGCTCATGATGATAAGCAAAGACTAATGTTCTTGTTGGATTTGAATTTATTTTAAAGTATGTAAGTTGTGTATTAGAATTTTGATGTACGACCATATTCGGTACAATCGTCACGCCGAGGCCATTTTTTACTAGTGACTGCGCTGTTTCAATACTACTTGTTTCAAACTCTATCTGAGGTTGAAACCCACTTTTTGCACATAACTCTAATACCGAATTTCGAAACCCAAAACCTTGCTTTAACAGGATAAATGGACATTGGGACAAGCTTTCTAATGAAAGAGTACTGGCATGCTGTATTTGTGATGGTGTTAATAGATTTTGAATATGGCTCGGCATCCAAGAGGTTATTTTTGTAGGTAAAACGATGTTAAGTGACTCGGTAAACATTGTTTTTGTAGTTAAGTAAGTATCTTCTATTGGAAGAGCTAATATAGCAATGTCTATTTCCCCCTTAGCAGTTAAGGAAGTAAGCTGTTTTGTTGATTCTTCAACTAGCTTAATTTGAACATTTGGGTATCTTTGTTTGTATTCTTGAAGAAGTGGAGGTAACACATGACCACCTGTGACTGCTGTTGAACCGATGATTAACTCCCCGCTTGTTCCTTGATTAACTTCTTTCATTTCACGAATTAAGTCGTTCCGCATAAGGACAATCTTTTTCGCTTTTTTCAAGAATCTTACTCCAGCAGGAGTTGGAGTAATGTTACCGTGCTTACGAATAAATAATTGTACCCCTAATTCATTCTCTAACTTAGAAATTTGTTTACTCAAGGATGGTTGTGCAATGTGAAGACTCTCTGCTGCTTTAGTAAAGTTCCTGTTCTTGGATATCGCTAGTGCGTATTCTAATAATCTTATTTCCAACAATTTAACCTCCATAGCTAAAAGCTATTAATATAATAGATTATATATCTTAGACGAATACTTTTCCATTGGCTATGATGAAACTACCTTTAATTAATTCTAGAGGAGGGGTAAGCCATTGAATAGCTGGAATGCAAACTTGTATGATGACAAGCAACATTTTGTTTCGAATTTTGGCAAAGAACTAATAGAACTGCTTAACCCACAAGCAGGAGAGAAAATTCTTGATTTAGGTTGTGGAACAGGTGACCTTGCAAATGATATATTTCAATTTGGATCAGAGATAGTTGGAGTTGACTCGTCTCAAGAAATGATTCAACAAGCACGAAGTAAGTATCCATTCATTTCATTTCTCATCCAAGATGGTGAAACCTTTATAACTCACGATAAATATGATGCTGTATTTTCTAATGCGGCTATTCATTGGATGAAGCAGACATCAAAAGTTGTTGAAAATATTTCACATGCGATAAAGCCAGGTGGAAGGTTTGTAGCAGAGTTTGGTGGGAAATACAATGTAGAAACAATTATCAAAGGTATATCAAGTGTACTATATGGTGAGTTTGGGATAGATGCTTCATCAAGAAACCCTTGGTATTTTCCAAGTGTAGGAGAGTACACCACCGTACTTGAAGAGCATGGTTTTAAAGTTCGTTACGCTCAATATTATGATCGACCGACATTATTGGTCGATCAAGAAAAAGGGTTGAATCATTGGTTAGATAGTTTTGCTACCGATTTTTTTGTTGGATTTAATGAAGAACAGCAGCTGCATTTATACAGATTAATTAATGAGAAAATAAAACCTCAATTGTTTCATCAAGGATCTTGGGTTGCGGATTATAAAAGGATTCGTATTATAGCTGAAAAATAAGTTAGTTGTTTGCATTTGCATTTATTGTTGTTTTCTTCTATAAAACGATGACTGTTGAGTAAAACGACTTTCTAATCTTCAATGTAAGGAACTATAGCAACAAAGTTTCCAAAAGAGTCAATAAGTTAGATATATATGATTTATTTGTTATAAAAATCATATTATTATGAATATATTGAATGCTAAATTTTTATCTTCTATAATATATGTTAGCATCGGGAAGTGTTTAAGCTATGTAGAAAGGATGACGTCAATGGGGTATGAATTTATTTTTATATGAATTAAATGAGTTTGAACATCTGCTCTTAACTTATTAATTGGTTGCTACCCAAGAGCTCCTTCAATTTTTATTTGACGAACGTATAAGTTTGCAAAAAAAATTGAAGGAGTGTTAACTGAAATGAAGGAAAAAAATTTCCGCATCCTGTTATATTCATTTGTTTTATCAAGTGTAGCGGTTGCTATGTATCAGGGAGTTTATAAAAATTACTTATTAGATCATTTGTCCTTTTCTCCAAGCCAATATGGTTGGGTTGATGGAATGAAGGAGCTACCTGGATTATTTGCAGTTGGAATTGTCTTTATTGCGTCGCGGTTTACCCCAAAAGCTGTGTGGATCTGCTCTCTAGTTGTGATTGCAGCAGGGTTAGTTTTATATACTGTCTCTGACAATTTGTTATTCATTATTATTTTCACTTTAATTTATAGTACAGGGACACATTTAAGGTCGATACAAGGAGATTATTTAGTAACTGATTTCTCTACAGAACGAGATCGTTCCTATAAATTTGGACTAATTGCAAGCTATAATGCAGTCGCAAGTTTATTAGGAATGGGTTTAGTGTGGGGAATTAGTACGGTATCTTCATTTGAAATAATCTTTATTATAAGCAGTATTTTCGCATTGATTAGCGCAATTGCCGGGGTGAAGATCGTGCAAGCTAAAAGTTACTCTTCTCCCACAGCGAAATTAGTTTTTAAAAGGGCGTATACT